>NZ_LOSU01000052.1:0-71685 GCF_001522185.1 Burkholderia sp. RF2-non_BP3
TGGCGTCCCCTAGGGGATTCGAACCCCTGTACTCACCGTGAAAGGGTGATGTCCTAGGCCTCTAGACGAAGGGGACAACGTACTGCTTACATCTTTAATACAAAAGCCCGCTCAAAAACGTCTTGAACGGGCTTCGTTCTGGCGGAGCGGACGGGACTCGAACCCGCGACCCCCGGCGTGACAGGCCGGTATTCTAACCGACTGAACTACCGCTCCAACTTTCTGCACCGTTACCTGCAGGACGTCGGTTACGTTCCTGCAAGCCTCGCGACACTTCTACTACGAAACGCCGCTGAATCTGGCGTCCCCTAGGGGATTCGAACCCCTGTACTCACCGTGAAAGGGTGATGTCCTAGGCCTCTAGACGAAGGGGACATAATCTTTTCAGATCTGTCTGACTTTCGCCATTCATTCATCATCAACAGCGAAGGCCGAAATTCTAACTGCTTTAAATCATTTTGTGAAGCATTTATTACTACCACCACTGCTTCGCAAATCAATCAATTCTGCTCTGATGGTGGAGGTAAGCGGGATCGAACCGCTGACCTCTTGCATGCCATGCAAGCGCTCTCCCAGCTGAGCTATACCCCCTTGCAGAACAGAAATGAGATTATATGGACCGAATTTGAACTTGTAAATACCCTTTTTGCGATTCGAGCGAATTTTTTTGCGAAGCCGTCGTGGCGTCATGCACGGGCGGCTTCGCCCCGCCCGAACCTCAGGCCAGCGCACCCTCGATACGCGACACCACGACATCGCGACCGAACAGCACGAGCACCGCATCGATCGACGGCGTATGCGTCGTGCCCGCCACCAGCAGGCGCACCGGCATCGCAAGCTGCGGCATCTTCAGCTTGTGCGCGCCGAGCGTCGCCTTCAACGCGGCGGACACCGCTTCCTTCGTCCAGTCGGCCGCCTTCAGCGCGGCGACGAGATCGGCCAGCGCCGGGCGCACGGCGTCGGTCACATGCTGCGCGAGCGCGTCGGCGTCGGGCGCCGGCACGCGGTAGAACATCGCGGCGCCTTCGGCGATCTCCTTGACCGTCGTCGCGCGGTCCTTCATCAGGCCGACCACCGCGTCGAGCGCCGGGCCCGTCGCGATCGCCGCGTCGTCGATGCCGAGCGCGTCGAGGAACGGTTTCGCCAGCGCGGCGAGGCGCGCGTTGTCCGCTTCCTTGATGTAATGGGCGTTCAGCCAGCTCAGCTTGCTGTGGTCGTATTGCGCGGGCGACTTGCCGAGATGCTCGAGGTCGAACCATTCGACGAACTGCTCGCGCGAGAAGATTTCGGCGTCGCCGTGCGACCAGCCGAGACGCGCGAGGTAGTTGACGACGGCCTCCGGCAGGAAGCCCGCGTCGCGGTACGCCATCACGCTCATCGCGCCATGCCGCTTGCTCATCTTCTCGCCCTGCTCGTTCAGCACGGTCGGCAGGTGCGCGTAGACGGGCGGCTCGCCGCCGAGCGCGCGCAGGATGTTGATCTGGCGCGGCGTGTTGTTCACGTGGTCGTCGCCACGGATCACGTGCGTGATGTTCATGTCCATGTCGTCCACGACCACGCAGAAGTTGTAGATCGGCGTGCCGTCCGGACGCGCGATCACGAGGTCGTCGAGTTCCTCGTTCGAGATCTCGACGCGCCCCTTCACTGCGTCGTCCCACACGACCGTGCCGGTCAGCGGGTTGCGGAACCGCAGCACGGGCTTCACTCCGGCCGGCGGCTCGGGCAGGACCTTGCCCGGCTCCGGACGCCACGTGCCGTCATAGCGCGGCTTGAGGCCGGCCTCGCGCTGGCGTTCGCGCAACGCGTCGAGTTCCTCGGCCGACATGTAGCACGGGTACGCAAGCCCCTGCTCGAGCATCTGCGCGAGCACCGCGCGATAGCGGTCCATCCGCTGCATCTGGTAGATCGGGCCTTCGTCGAAATCCAGGCCGAGCCATTGCATCCCTTCGAGGATCGCGTCGACGGCTTCCTGCGACGAGCGCTCGACGTCGGTATCCTCGATACGCAGCACGAACGTGCCTTTCATCTTGCGCGCGAACGCCCACGGATAGAGCGCGGAGCGGATGTTGCCGAGGTGGATGAAGCCGGTGGGACTCGGCGCGAAGCGGGTACGGACAGGACGGGTCATAAACGGTAACTCGAACGCCTGGGGCGCATGAATGATTCGACGCGGGATCGACGGCGACAGCCCGGACAGCAATGGGGCCGGCCGCGCCCGGAACGGGAAAGAAGCCGGAATTATACTCGCGCCGGTCTTCGCGCCAAGCGCGCCGCTTGCTTTATGATGTGCGCGCCGCGGCCGCCAGCCGGCGCCGCGCCGGCCGCCCGGTTTCCGCCGCACGGCCGCTCGGAACCTATCGCCGCCGCGGGCCGTCCGGCCCGCCGCCAAGCCGCCGGAGAACCACTCGATGTCGTCCCCTCGCCTGTCGCGCCGCCACTTCACGATCGCATGCGCATCCGCCAGCCTCGCCGCCTGCACGTCGTTCGGCGACAAGTCCCGCCCCGACAACGCCGCGAATCCCGCGCAATCGCGCGAGAAGCCCGTGAAGATCGGCATCGCGCTCGGCGGCGGCGCCGCCCGCGGCTTCTCGCACATCGGCGTGCTGAAGGCGCTGGAGGCACGCGGCATCCCGGTCGAGATCGTCGCCGGCACGAGCGCGGGCTCGGTGGTCGGAGCACTGTACGCGGCGGGGATGAGCGGGCTGCAGATCAACAAGATCGCGCTCGACATGGATCAGGCGGCGATCAGCGACTGGGCGCTGCCGTTCCGCTCGCGCGGGCTGCTGCAGGGCATCGCGTTGCAGAACTTCCTGAACAAGACGCTCAACAACCGGCCGATCGAAAAGATGGCGAAGCCGCTCGGCGTCGTCGCGACCGACCTGCAGAACGGCCAGCCGATCCTGTTCCAGCAGGGCAATACGGGGCTTGCGGTGCGCGCGTCGTGCAGCGTGCCGTCGGTGTTCGAGCCCGTGAAGATCGGCAACCGCGAATACGTCGACGGCGGCCTCGTGAGCCCGGTGCCCGCGTCGTTCGCGCGCAAGATGGGCGCGAACTTCGTGATCGCGGTCGACATCTCGTCGCGACCGGACGGCGCGGCGACCACCAACCCGATCGAGATGCTGCTGCAGACTTTCACGATCATGGGTCAGACGATCAAGACCTACGAGCTCGACAAATACGCGGACGTCGTGATCCGCCCGAACCTCGCGGCGATGGGCGGCAGCGACTTCAACCAGCGCAACGCGGCCATCCTCGCCGGCGAGGAAGCGGTCGCGCGCATCATGCCCGAGTTGCAACGCAAGCTTGCCGCGGCCCGTGGGGCAGTAGCGGCATAAGCGGACGCACGCGGGGCGCGGCGCCGACGATGGCACCGCCTCCCCGCCACTTTCGCGCGCCCCAAAGCAAAAAACCCTGCCGCCTTTCGGTGACAGGGTTTTTGATCCGGCCGATCGCCGGCGAGCGTCAGTTGCTGCCGTTCGCCGCGTCGTCGCCGAGCGTCGCGCGCACGCGCTGGCGCAGGTCGTCGGCCTTCATCGGGAAGGCCGATTCGATCCGGCGCGCACCGGTGAAACGCTTTTCCCAGTAGCCGCTGTCGAGATCGTCGACGCGGACCGTGCTGCCCGTCGACGGCGAATGCACGAACTTGTTGTCGCCGATGTAGATGCCGACGTGCGAGAACGTACGGCGCATCGTGTTGAAGAACACGAGGTCGCCCGGCTTCAGGTTGCTCATGCTGACCTTCTCGCCGACGCGGCTCATCTCTTCCGCGCGACGCGGCAGCGACATGCCGAGCGTGTCCTGGAACACGTAGCGCACGAAACCGCTGCAGTCGAGGCCGGAATCCGGCGAGTTGCCGCCCCAGCGGTAACGCACGCCGATCATGTTCAGCGCGCCGACGACCACGTCGCCTGCCTTGCCGGCCATGCCGGCGAGGAACGACTTCGCGCCGCCGCTCGACGGCTGGGCGCTGGTCTGCTGGAGGGAGGAATTCGCCCCGATTTGAGTCGAATTCGTGACATTCTGGTTAAAACTGCTGACTTCGTCGGCGAACGCGCCGGGAGCTGCTGCGAACAGGGCGCCGATGAACAGCCCGGCGAGGGTGCGCGCGCATGCCTGGGTCAGGGATCGATGCTGCATTGGTCGATGGAATGTGCTTAAAAATCAGCTGATTGGCGGAAAATTTCGGTCGATACTAGCCAGCGCGTAATCGTTTGTCAAAACAAATTAAAAAATACAATCGAGATAGTCAGACCATTGGACGCTTATCACGCTTTCCAGACCGCTTTCAACAGCTTTTGTGTGTAAGGATGTGACGGTTTCGTGAAGATATCGGCCACGTCGCCGGACTCGACGATCGCCCCGCCCTGCATCACCGCGACCCGGTGCGCCATCGCGCCGATCACCTCCAGATCGTGGCTGATGAATACATAGCCGAGGTTGTATTTCTGTTGCAAATTCGCGAGCAGTTTCAGCACCTGCTGCTGGATCGACACGTCGAGCGCCGAAGTCGGCTCGTCGAGGATGAGGATGCGCGGCTCCAGCACGAGCGCGCGCGCGATCGCGATCCGCTGGCGCTGCCCGCCCGAGAATTCGTGCGGATAGCGATGCAGCACCGTGCGGTCGAGGCCGACTTCGCGCAGCACGGCCAGCGACTTCGCGCGACGCGCGTCCGGCGTCAGTTCCGGGCGATGCAGTTCGAGCCCCTCGCCGACGATCCGCTCGATCGTGTGACGCGGCGACAGCGAGCTGAATGGATCTTGAAAGACGACCTGCATGTTCGAGCGCAGCGCGGTCTGTTCGCGGCCGCGGTACGTCGACAGCGCGCGCCCCTGGAATTCGATCTCGCCGTGCACCGTCCGTTGCAGCCCGAGCAGCGCCATCGCGAGCGTCGACTTCCCGGAACCGGATTCGCCGACGATCCCGAGCGTCTCGCCCTGCCGCACCGACACGGACACATCCGCGACCGCCGTCACGGGCATCGTGCCGAACCAGCCCGCGAAGCCCGGTCGCTTGCGCGCGAACTGCACGCTGACGTGACGCGCATCGAGCACGACGGGCGCGATCGGCAGCACCGGCGCGACCGTGCGCTGGGGCCGGCTGTTCAGCAGCCGCCGGGTATACGGATGCTCCGGCTCCGCGAAGATCCGCTCGACCGGCCCGCTTTCGACCAGCTTGCCGCGCTCCATCACCGCGACCCGCTCGGCGAAGTGCCGCACGAGGTTCAGGTCATGCGTGATCAGCAGGATCGCCATCCCGCGCTTTTCCGCCTCCTCGCGCTGCAGCTCGAGCAGCAGATCGACGATCTGCGCGCGGATCGTCACGTCGAGCGCGGTGGTCGGCTCGTCCGCGAGCAAGAGGCGCGGCCGGCACGCGAGCGCCATCGCGATCATCGCGCGCTGCCGCTGGCCGCCCGACAGCTGATGCGGGTAACTGTCGACCCGCTTCTCCGGCTCCGCGATGCCGGTGCGCGCGAGCAGCGCGATCGCGCGCTTGCGCGCCTCCCCCGCCGTCACGCCGTCGTGCAGCACGATCGTCTCGCCGATCTGCGCGCCGATCGTGTACAGCGGGTTGAGCGCCGTCATCGGCTCCTGGAAGATCATCGCGATGTCCGAGCCGCGCAGCCCGCGCATCTCGCGCTCGCTCTTGCCGGCGAGGTCGTGCCCGGCGAAGCGGATCGTGCCGCTCACGTCGGCGTCGCGCAGCAGCCGCAGGATCGACAGCGCGGTCACGCTCTTGCCCGACCCCGACTCGCCGACGAGCGCGACGCGCTCGCCGCGGCCGATCGCGAGCGTCACGTCGTCGACGGCCACCGTGTCGCCGAAGCGCACGTGCAGATGCTCGAGCGACAGCAGCGGTTCGCCCGCGTTCGATACGACCGTGTCGCTCATCGCTGGCCTCCCGCCGCGCGCACCGAGTCGGCGATCCGCGTATCGAGCGCGTTGCGCAGCGCGTCGCCCATGAAGGTCAGCAACAGCAGCGTCGCGACCAGCACGCCGAACGTCGACAGCGAGATCCACCACGCGTCGAGATTGCCCTTGCCCTGCGCGAGCAGCTCGCCGAGGCTCGGCGTCGGCGGCGGCACGCCGAGCCCGAGGAAGTCGAGGCTCGTGAGCGCGAGGATCGCACCGCTCATCCGGAACGGCAGAAACGTGATCACGGGCGTCATGCTGTTCGGCAGCACGTGGCGCCAGATGATCTGCCAGTTCGTGAGGCCCATCGCCCGGGCCGCGCGCACGTAGTCCTGCGTGCGGTTGCGCAGGAATTCGGCGCGCACGTAGTCGGCCAGGCCGATCCAGCCGAACAGCGACAGCAGCACGATCAGCAGCAGGAAGCTCGGCTCGAAGATCGACGCGAAGATGATCAGCAGGTACAGCTCGGGCAGCGAACTCCAGATCTCGATCAGCCGTTGCCCGACGATGTCGATACGCCCGCCGAAGAAGCCCTGCACCGCGCCCGCGGCGATCCCGAGCAGCGTGCCGATCGCGGTCAGGATCAGCCCGAACTCGACCGACACGCGGAACCCGTACACGAGCCGCGCGAGCAGGTCGCGCCCCTGCGCGTCGGTGCCGAGCCAGTTCGCGCGCGACGGCGGCGCCGGGTTCGGCACGGTCGAAAAGTAATTCAGCGTGTCGTAGTAATAGCGGTTCGGCGGGTAGACGACGAAGTTGCCCGGCGCCTCGAGCCGCTTGCGGACGTACGGATCGAGATAGTCGGCCGGCGTCGGGAAGTCGCCGCCGAAGGTCGTCTCCGGATACGCATGGAACATCGGGAAATAGGTCTGGCCGTCGTAGTGCACGACGAGCGGCTTGTCGTTCGACCATAGCGGCGCCGCGAGGCTCGCGGCGAACGCGACGACGAAGATGACGAAGCTCCAGTAGCCGAGACGCTGCTGGCGAAAGCGCTGCCAGACACGGCGCGCGGGCGACGGCGACACGCGCGCGCGCGCCGCGTCGATGCGGGACGACACGACGGCCCGGTTCATCGCGCACCTCGCCCGGCGAGCGCGGGCAGGCGGACGGGCGCGCCGGCGAGCGGCGTGCTGGCGGACGGTTTCATGTCAGCGCTCCAGATTGTCGAATTGAATGCGCGGGTCGACCCACACGTAGCAGAGGTCGGAGATCAGCTTGGTCGCGAGTCCGATCAGCGTGAACAGGTACAGCGTGCCGAGCACGACCGGGTAGTCGCGCCGCACGACCGACTCGTACGACAGCAGCCCGAGGCCGTCGAGCGAAAACAGCGTCTCGATCAGCAGGCTGCCCGTGAAGAACGCGCCGATGAACGCGGCCGGAAACCCGACGATCAGCGGCAGCATCGCGTTGCGGAACACGTGCTTCCACAACACGGTGCGCTCGGCGAGCCCTTTCGCGCGCGCGGTCAGCACGTACTGCTTGCGGATTTCGTCGAGGAACGCGTTCTTCGTGAGCATCGTGATGACCGCGAAACTGCCGACGACCGACGCGGTGATCGGCAGCGCGATGTGCCACAGATAGTCGAGCACCTTGCCGGCGAGCGACAGCTGGGCGAAGTTGTCCGACGTGAGCCCGCGCAGCGGGAACAACTGCCAGAACGAGCCGCCGCCGAACAGCACGAGCAGCAGCACGCCGAGCACGAAGCCCGGAATCGCGTAGCCGACCAGCACGACGAGGCTCGTCGCGACATCGAACGGCGAGCCGTTGCGCACGGCCTTCGCGATGCCGAGCGGCACGGAGATCAGATAGGTGACGAAGAACGTCCACAACCCGATGCTGATCGACACCGGCAGCTTCTGCACGATCAGCGACCACACGCTCTGGTGGCGGAAGTAGCTGTCGCCGAGATCGAAGCGCGCGAAGCGCTTCAGCATCAGCCAGTAACGCTCGAGCGGCGGCTTGTCGAAGCCGTACAGCGCCTTGAGCTGCGCGAGCTGCTGCGCGTCGACGCCGGTATGCGCACGCATCCCGAACGGCGCCGCGCCCTGCTCCGTCGCGCCCTTGCGCAGTTCCTGCACGGCCTGTTCGACCGGGCCGCCCGGCACGAACTGGATCACCGCGAACGTGAGCGTGAGCACGCCGACGAGCGTCGGGATCATCAGCAGCAGGCGTTTGAGGATGTAGCTCCACATAGGGCGTCGACTCGCGATCGATAGGCTGGGTTGAACGAAGGGCCGGCAGGCTTCAGTGATCGGGCTTGGCCCACCAGGTCGACACGACCCAGCCCTCGGCCGAATAGTACAGCGGCAACGTCTGCGGATAGCCGAGCGTGCGCTTGTATGCGATCCGATGCGTGGTGCTGTACCACTGCGGGACCGCGTAATAGCCGTGCATCAGCACGCGATCGAGCGCATGCGTCGCGTCGAGCAGGTCCTCGCGCGTCTGCGCGGCGCCGAGCGCATGCAGCAGCGTGTCGACGGCCGGCGACTTCAATCCGATGATGTTGTCGGAGCCCGGCTCGTCGGCGAACTTGCTGGCGTAGCGCGAGAACTGCTCGGCGCCCGGCACCTGCACGCCCGGCAGACGGACCGTCGTCATGTCGTAGTCGAATGCGTCGAGCCGCTTCTGCAGCAGCGCGTAATCGGCCGTGCGAAAGCGCGCGTCGATGCCGAGCTTCGCGAGGTTGCGCTGATAGGCGGTCACGACGCCTTCCATCGCCGCGCCCGAATCGTCGAGGATCTCGAACGTGAACGGCTCGCCCTGCGCGTTGCGCAACGCGCCGTCGCGGTAGGTCCAGCCGGCCTGCGCGAGCAGCGCGCGCGCCTTCAGCAGATTCGCGCGCAGCGAACCTGGCGGGTTCGTGTTCGGCTGCGTGACCATCGGCCCGAACACGGCCGGGTCGAGCTGCGCGCGCAACGGCTCCAGCAGTTTCAGCTCGCCCGGGCCCGGCATGCCGGTCGCCTGCAGGTCGGTATCGGCGAAATAGCTGTCAAGGCGCGTGTACGCGCTATAGAACAGCTGGCGGTTCAGCCATTCGAAGTCGAACGCGAGATCGAGCGCCTGGCGCACGCGCACATCGCGAAACTGCGGCCGGCGCAGGTTCATGAAGAAACCCTGCATGCCCGCGCCGTTGTGCTGGCGAAATTCGCGCTTGACGAGCTCGCCGCTGTCGAAGCGCTTGCCGACGTCGCGTCGCGTCCAGTTGCGCGCGATGTATTCGACCAGCACGTCGTACTCGCCGGCCTTGAACGCCTCGAGACGCGCGACGCCGTCGCCGTACAGCTTGTAGACGATCCGCTCGAAGTTGTCGGTGCCGATCCGCACCGGCAGATCGGTGCCCCAGTACGCGGGATTGCGCCGGTACGTAATCGTGCGGCCGTTGTCGTAGCGCTCGATCAGGTACGGACCGCTGCCGATCGGCTGCTCGAACGCGAGCTGGTCGAACGGAATCCGCGAACCGTCCGCGCGCAGCCCCCACTTGCGCGAGAACACCGGCACGCCGCCGGCGATCAGCGGCAGCTCGCGGTTCGCGCTGCGGAATTCGAAGCGCACCGTCGCAGGATCGATCACCACGGCCTTCGCGATTTCGGCGAAATACGCGCCGAACTGCGGCGCGGCCAGCTTGCTCTTCAGCGTGTCGAACGAGAACCTGACGTCCTCGGCCGTGACCGGATCGCCGTTCGAGAAGCGCGCGCGCGGGTTCAGATGGAACGTGACCGAGCGGCGGTCCGGCGCGATCGCGATGTCGTCGGCGAGCAGCCCGTAGGCGGAGGACGGTTCGTCCATGCTGCCGGTCGCAAGACTCTCGAACAGCAAGTCGATGCCCGGCGCAGGGTTGCCGCGCATGGTGAACGGATTGAACTTGTCGAACGATGTCAGCCGGTTCGGGTTCGCGAGCACGAGCGTGCCGCCCTTCGGCGCGTCCGGGTTCACGTAGTCGAAATGCTTGAAGCCCGGCGGATATTTCGGCTCGCCGTACTGCGCGATCGCATGGGCCGCGTGCGCGGCCGTCGCGGCGAGTACCGCCTGTATTGCCCATGCTGCCGCCGTGCGGCCGGCGGCACGTACTGCACGCGCGGCGCCGAAGCGGGTGCGCGCGGCGGCGGCCCGGGGCGAACCCTTCGTCATAGAGGCCCTGTCGGTCGATTGAGGGATGGAACGTGGGTCGATTCTACCCATTCAATTCGACGTCGAGCCAGCCTGCGGCTTTTGGTGCGTGGTGCCGGCGCATCGCGAGCGCCGCGCGCGGCCCGTGCAGGCAAAAGAAAACCGCCACGCGGGCGGTCTTCGTCTCATGCGCGCACGCTGCACGCGCGCGTCGCATGTCGATCAACGCCAGCCGTTGTGGCGGCCGTTATCCCAATGGCCGTGACCGCGATCGCCGCCCCAGCCGCGGCCATGATGGCGATACCACTCGTCGCGGCCCCAGTAGCGGCGGCCGTCCCAGTAACGATCGCCGTGCCAGCCGATCACGATCGCCGGTGCCGGCGCGTAGATGGGCGCCGGTGCATACACGGGCGCCGGCTGGTAGACGACCGGCGGCGGCGGCGGCGCATACACGGGCGCGGGCGCGACGTAGACCGGAGCCGGCACGCCGACGTTGATCCCGACATTGACTCCCGCCATTGCTGCGCCCGACACGAGCAAGGCCGTCATACCGGTCATGAGCGAGGCAACACGCAAAGTCTTCATGGATTCCTCTTCGAGTTGTTTCATGTGTGATTCGACTATAGCGACAAGCGTCGTCCCGGCATATTTCAAGTTTGTAAGAACTGATGCGCAGCATCGCAACGGGAAGCGCGCGCTAACGTCTTGTAACAATTGGCGCCCGGCCGTCGCGCCTCACTCCCCGGCCCGCCTTGTCGCATGGGCCGCGAGCCCGCTCCGCCCTTCCTAAAACATCTTTCATCCTGGCTCGCGCCCGGCGTTAAGCGGCGCCACGCACACTGCGCGAGCCGATGCGGGCTCGCGCCACGCGTCGGCGCCTCGCTGACAGGCCGGCGCCCCGCGCCGGCGGAGACCTCGCCGATGCTGAAACTCGTCCGACTCGCGCTCGCGCGCGCCTATACGTTCATCGTCCTTGCCCTGCTGATCCTGATCGCCGGGCCGCTCGCGGCACTGCGCACGCCGACCGACATTCTTCCCGACATCCGCGCGCGGTCAGTTCGCCAACGATCTCGTTCGCGGTCACCGCATCGTCTTCGACCGTCAGTACTCGCATGCCTGTCCTCGCAACGGATGTCACGACGCGCGCATCCGATGCACGCGCGACTATCGTAGACGCCCCGATCGCCATCCGGCGCTAGATGAAAATAGCTTCATCCGGCATCGGGCGAACGCGGGTGAAACATGTTTCATCCGTGCGTCGCCCGCCCGGCCCCGCGCGCCGCCTACGCTGACGTCATGCGGCATCGGGCCGCGAAAAATGAGAAAAGGCGGCACTTGCGTGCCGCCTTTTTTTGCACGTAGCGCATGGAGATCGTCCGCTGCGCCACGATGACGTTCAGCGCGACATCATGTTCATGCTGACGTTGTGCATCACCCACAGCGTGCCGACGATCAGGATCGCCGCGGTCAGCACGGTGTAGCTGAACGCCATCACGTTCCAGCGCTGGCCGGAGGAACCGTTCATGTGCAGGAAGTACACGAGGTGCACGACGATCTGCACGAATGCGAGCACGGCCAGCGCGATCAGCGATGCGTGCGGCGACAGCACGCCGCCCATCACGAGGCCGAACGACGCGGCGGTGAGCACGACCGACAGGATGAAGCCGGCGACATAGCCGCCGACGCTGCCGTGCCCTTCTTCGAGTTGAGACGAATGCGAATGAGCCATTTAGATCACGCTCGCGAGATAGACAAAGGAAAACACGCAGATCCACACGATGTCGAGGAAGTGCCAGAAGAGGCTCAGGCACGTCAGGCGCCGCAGGTCGCGATCGGTCAGGTCGCCGCCGCGCGATACGATCTGCCCGGCGAGCACGATCATCCACACCAGGCCGGCCGTCACGTGCAGCCCGTGCGTGCCGACCAGCGTGAAGAACGCCGACAGGAACGCGCTGCGCTGCGGGCCCGCGCCTTCCGCGATCAGGTGCGAGAACTCGCGCAGTTCCATCGCGAGGAACGCCGCGCCGAGCACAAACGTCACCGCGAGCCACGCGAGCAGCGCGCCGCGCCGCTGCTTGTACGCGGCCAGCATCGCGAAACCGTAGGTGATGCTCGACAGCAGCAGCGCGGCCGTTTCGACCGCGACGCCCGGAATGTCGAACAGGTCCTTCGCGGTCGGACCGCCCGCGTACTGGTTGCCGAGCACCGCGAACGTCGCGAACAGCGCCGCGAAGATCACGCAGTCGGTCATCAGGTACAGCCAGAAGCCGAACACCGAGTGCGACGGCGGATGGTCGTCGTGCTCGAGCAGGGTTGCGCTCAAGGTTTTCTGCAACATCAGTTGGCCTCCAGTTCCACGTCGTCGACATGCGTGGCCACGCGTGCCGCCGGTTGCTTCTCTTCGATCCTGCGCACCTTCGACGCCGGGATGTAGTAGCCGTCGTTGTCGCGCGAGCTGTAGACCACGAGCGTCGCGACGATGCCGACCAGGCCGCCGATGGCCATCCACCAGATGTGCCACACGAGCGCGAAGCCCAGCACCAGGCTGAAGATCGCGACCACGAGACCCGCACACGTATTCGACGGCATGTGGATATCGCGGATCGTCGCCGGGTTCGGCCGGCCGTCGCCGCGCGCCTTCATGTCGGCGTACGCGTCGAGCGTGCGCACTTGCGGGATCACCGCGAAGTTGTACTCGGCCGGCGGCGACGAGGTCGCCCATTCCAGCGTGCGACCACCCCACGGATCGCCCGTGGTGTCGCGGTATGCCGGCAGGTTCCGGTTGCGGATGCTGACGACCAGTTGCAGCAGCTGGCATGCGATGCCGATCGCGATCAGCACGGCGCCGAACGCGGCGACCAGCAGCCACGGATGCCACGCCGGGTTGTCGTAGTGGTTCAGACGGCGCGTCATGCCCATGAAGCCGAGCACGTAGAGCGGCACGAACGCGACGTAGAATCCGACCTGCCAGAACCAGAACGCGGCCTTGCCGAGCTTCTCGTTCAACTTGAAGCCGAACGCCTTCGGGAACCAGTAGTTGAAGCCCGCGAGATACCCGAACAGCACGCCGCCGATGATCACGTTGTGGAAGTGCGCGATCAGGAACAGGCTGTTGTGCAGCACGAAGTCCGCGCCCGGGATCGCCATCATCACGCCGGTCATGCCGCCGAGCGTGAACGTGACCATGAAGCCGATCGTCCACAGCACGGGCGTCGTGAATTCGATCCGGCCGCGGTACATCGTAAACAGCCAGTTGAACACCTTCACGCCGGTCGGGATCGCGATGATCATCGTCATGATCCCGAAGAACGCGTTGACGTTCGCACCGGAACCCATCGTGAAGAAGTGATGCAGCCACACGAGGAACGACAGCACCATGATCGCGCAGGTCGCGTACACCATCGTCTTGTAGCCGAACAGCGGCTTCTTCGAGAATGTCGCGATGACTTCCGAGAAGATGCCGAACGCCGGCAGGATCAGGATGTACACCTCCGGATGGCCCCACGCCCAGATCAGGTTCAGATACAGCATCGCGTTGCCGCCGGCTTCGTTCGTGAAGAAGTGCATGCCGAGGTAACGGTCGAGGCCGAGCAGCGCGAGCGTCGCGGTCAGGATCGGGAACGACGCCATGATCAGCACGTTCGTGCAGAGGGCCGTCCACGTGAACACCGGCATCTTCATCAGCGTCATGCCGGGCGCGCGCATCTTGATGATCGTCACGAAGAAGTTCACGCCGGTCAGCAGCGTGCCGACACCCGAGATCTGCAGCGCCCACAGGTAGTAGTCGACCCCTACCCCGGGACTGAACTGCAGCTCCGACAGCGGCGGATACGCGAGCCAGCCCGTCTGCGCGAACTCGCCGATCACGAGCGACACGTTGATCAGGATCGCGCTGACCGCGGTCATCCAGAACGACAGCGAGTTGATGAACGGAAACGCGACGTCGCGCGCGCCGATCTGCAGCGGCACGACGAGGTTCATCAGGCCGACCATGAACACCATCGCCATGAAGAAGATCATGATCACGCCGTGCGCCGTGAAGATCTGGTCATAGTGGTGCGGCGGCAGGTAGCCGGGCGCGTTGTACGCGAGCGCGAGCTGCATGCGCATCATGATCGCGTCGGCGAAGCCGCGCAGCAGCATGATCAGCGCGACGATGATGTACATCACGCCGAGTTTCTTGTGGTCGACCGTCGTCAGCCATTCCGTCCACAGCCACTTCCAGCGGCCGGTGATCGTCAGCGCGGCGAGGATGCCCAGCACGACCAGCCCCATGAAGGCGCCGGCCCCCATGATGATGGGCTGATCGAACGGGATCGCCGATAGTGTGAGTTTGCCGAACATGCGTTACCCCTTCGTGCCGCAGGCGGCGTCCTTCAGGTCGAGGACGTGGCCATCGTTGTATTTCGCGATGATGTTGTGGAAGAGCCGCGGATCGACCGACGAGAAGTAGCGCACGGGCGCCTTCTCGCTGGGCTGCGCGACGGTGCCGTACACGGTCGCGTCGAGCCGGTCGGGCGACGCCTTCACCTTCTGCACCCAGGCGTCGAACTGCTCGCGCGGCTCGGCGAGCGTGCGGAACTTCATGTCGGAGAAGCCGCGGCCGCTGAAGTTGGCGGACGTGCCCGCGTAGTCGCCGGCTTCGTCGGCGATCAGGTGCAGGCGCGTCTGCATGCCGGCCATCGCATACACCTGGCCGCCGAGCTGTGGAATGAAGAACGAGTTCATCACCGAATCGGATGTGATGCGGAAGTTCACCGGTGTGCCGACCGGAATCGCGAGCTGGTTCACCGACGCGATGCCGAGTTCCGGATAGATGAACAGCCACTTCCAGTCGAGCGCGACGACCTCGACGTCGATCGGCTTCACCGACGACTCGAGCGGCTTGTACGGATCGAGCTCGTGCGTGGTTTTCCACGTGAGCACGCCGAGAAACAGGATGATCAGCGTCGGCACCGTCCAGATCACGACTTCGATCGCGGTCGAGTGCGACCAGTTCGGCGCGTACGCGGCGTTGCGGTTCGATGCGCGATAACGCCACGCGAACCACAGCGTGAGCAGGATCACCGGCACGACGACGATCAGCATCGCCCATGTCGACGTTGCGATCAGCGCCTTTTCCGCGGCGCCGACGCTTCCTTTCGGATTTAGTACATCTAAATTACAGCCTGACAGGCTCAGCGCCGCGCCGATCGATATCAGCGCCGTCCAGCCTCTTGAAGCTTTTCTTTTCATCACACAGCCCGAGGGTCATTGAATCCGTTGCGTATGCCCGATGCGCATTCGATCCACGAAAGTGGCCGAATCATACGTCGCGCGGGTGCGACGAAAAACCGGCGGATGCGGCAAATCATCATTGCAAAATCTGCTGTGAGACAGATTGTCGCGGGGCAATTTCACGCAGCCGGAAGGCGAGCACGAGCCGGCCGGACGCCGCCCGCGCCCGACCGGATGAATGTGCGTGCAACGACCGCGTCGTCGTGCGATGCGGCCGTTGTACGCGACGTCACGCCATCAGCCGTGCGTCGCTGCCATGTACGCCTGCGCGGGCGCGCCGCCGTCTCCGGCCGGCAGCTTCGAATGGCTGGCGTCGTCGATCAGCCGCGCGACGGTCGGGTCGATCGCGTCGGTGAACGGCTTCGGATCGACGCCGACCATCAACACGATCAGCGCGAGCGACGCGAACATCACGATCTCGCGACGGCTGAGATCGGCGAGCTTCGCGATGCGCGCGCTCGCGACCTTGCCGAACACGACGCGCTTGACCATCCACAGCGTGTACGACGCGCTGAGGATCAGCGTGAGCGCCGCGATCGCGCCGATCCAGAAGTTGACGCGGATCGCGCCCATGATGACCATGAACTCGCCGACGAAGCCCGACGTGCCCGGCAAGCCGACGTTGGCCATCGCGAACAGCAGCGCGAACGTCGCGAAGCGCGGCATGACACCCGCCACGCCGCCGTACGCGGCGATCTCGCGCTGCTTCGTGCGATCGACCAGCACGCTCACGCACAGCAGCATCGCGCCCGCGACGAAGCCGTACGACACGAGCTGCACGATCGCGCCTTCGACGCCGATCTGGTTGAACAGGAACAGCCCGAGCGTGACGATCCCCATGTGCGCGACCGTCGAATATGCGAGCAGCTTGCCGAGATCGGTCTGCGCGAGCGCGATCAGGCTCGCGTAGACGATCGCGAACAGCGACAGCGCGATCACGGCCGGCGCGAAGAAGTGGCTCGCGTCCGGTGTGATCGGCAGCGCGAAGCGCAGGAAGCCGTAGCCGCCGAGCTTGAGCATCGCGAGCATCAGCGCCGCGCCCGTCGGGCCATCCGTATAGACATCGCGCAGCCACGTATGCACCGGCCACATCGGCACCTTGACCGCGAATGCCGCGAAGAAACCGAGGAACACCAGCAACTGCGGTGCGAAGCCGAGCTGCAGCGTGCGCCATGCGTTCATGTCGAACGTATGCGACTTCGCGTACAGGTACAGCATCGCCATCAACAGCAGCAGCGAACCCGCGAACGAGATGAAGAAGAACTTCACGGCCGCGTAGACGCGGTGCTCCCTGCCCCACGTGCCGATCAGCAGATACAGCGGAATCAGCGTCGCCTCGAAGAAGATGAAGAACAGCAGCCCGTCCTGCGCGACGAACACGCCGACCATCAGCCCCGACAGGATCAGGAACGACGCGTAGTACTGCGCGACGCGCACCGTCACCGACTCCCACGACGCGATCACGACGACGAGCGTCGTGAAAGCGGTCAGCACGACAAGCCACAGCGACGCGCCGTCGATGCCGACGCGCCAGCCGGCGTTGAACGCCGCCAGCCAGTTGCGGGTTTCGGCGAACTGCATCGCGGCCGAGTGCGAATCGAAGCCGGCGACGAGCGGCGCGACGGCGGCGAGCCCCGCGAACGCGCCGACGAGCGCGATCAGCCTCGTGCGCCGCAGATGACGGTCGGAACCGGCGCGCAGCAGGCACGCGCCGAACAGGATCGGAACCCAGATCGCCAGGCTCAGAAAGGGGAAATCATGCATGTCAACAGGCCTTGAGAAGGTCGCGCACTGCATGGGGAACAGGCGTGACGAAGGGAACGAAATCAAATCGACAGATAGATTTCGTGGATCGCCATTGTCGGCAAAACGTAAAGCGGAATCAGCGCAAAGGTTGACGCCGCTCAAGCGCAATCGGGTTAACCAGCATAAGGTGATTGATTATTTTTTGCATCGCAGCAAAGCTGCGTTTCACGATGCTCAGATACGTCGCTGATTTTTATGAGTAATTTTTTGTATTGCGACGCGGCGTCGGTCGCGTGAATCGGTGCGATGCCGCATTTTTGTCTGAAGACGATGCTTCGGAGCGCAAGGAGGTGAATGCGGGGAAGGATGAACGGGACCAATTCAATCCTTACATCGACGCTTTCATTTTTACTTCAATGACCGACGATCGCCGCGATCCGGAAACCGGAAATCGCGGCGCATTCCGTTCCGTTAGCGCTGATGGCTCAGCCGGTCCCACACGCGCATCGTCACCGCGCGATAGTGGTTGTGTTGCGCGGGGAAATGGACGAAACGGCTGTCTTGCGTCGCATAGACGGGCGACGACGCGAGCGACGTCGCATCGACGATGTAGCGCGCGTCGATCATGCCCGCCTCCAGCAGTTCGACATAAATCGCCTGCTGGTCGCCGCCGCTTGCATAGACCGACGACCGATCGTCGAAGCTCTCGATGCGCGCGCATATGCGCTCGACCAGTTCGCGCATCGGCGCGACATTGCGCACGCCGATCATGCACGAGTTGATCGCCCAGGCCGTGTGGTCGGTGCCGATCACGAAATCGCGGCCGTCGATCACGCTGTCGACCGTCTGCCGCTGGTCGATCGCGAGGATGTCGGCATCGACCCAGAACACGAACGCGTGATCCGGCAGATGTTCGCGAATCAGGTGCAGCTTCGCCCAGTTTGCATCGACGCCGGCCGGCAGAAACGCGGGCGGTTCGCGATACGCGTGGTACGCATAGCCGTGTCGCGTGCAATAGCGAATGAAGTTCGCTTCGTGAAGATCGCCGTAACCGGCGATGTGCGACGTGTGCAGACTCACGAACGCGATGTCTGCATGCGGGTTCAGGTGCCGCACCGGCTCGCGCGTTCGTTGCTGCGCGGCGCGCCAGTCGTCCATTGCGCGCGGATGCTCGCCTCGCTGAACGCGCGCCGCATCGTCGACGAGCGCGAGCACATAGCGAAAGTCGTAGTCGGGCGTCGGCGCCCATACGCCATCGATCTGCTGCCATTCCGGCGCGTGGTGCGCCACGAGCGGACGCGCGCCGACGACCTCGTCGATCGCAAGCCCATCGCCCCACACCGTCTGGGCCGACGCGAAATAGCCGGTCGCGAGCGGCTGATCGAACGGCAGCGGCGGGAAGTGCTCGGCAAGCAGCGTCGCCTCGCACGCATGGTGCCGCTCCGGCAGGCGCATCGCCCACTTGCCCAGCTCGACCACCAGCTTGCGCAAGCGCTCGCGCACGTCGGGCACGTTGCGAAAGATCATGCCGCTTGGGGCGGGCAGCGGCGATTTCGACGTCTGCGTCGTAACGATCGCGTCATAACCGTCGGCGACATCCGGCAGCGCATGCTGGCCGAACACCACCGAGAACGGATCGAGCACGAGCAGCAACGCGCCCCGCTCCATCGCGACGAGCTGCGCGATGATCGCGTGGAACTTGTGCAGCACCTGCTGGCGCTCGCCATATACGTGCGTACCGTCGACGATCGCGTGCCGGTAGCCGCGGCCCCGCGCGTAGCGTTCGTGATTGTCGACGAGCCCGTCGACGGGTCGATGCGAAAGGATGGTCAGTACGGAATGCATGCGTGCCGGAACTCCGGGTTGAGCCGCGCGAGGCGATACGCCTATTTAGCGCAAGAGCGCCGCTCAAGTCGAGCATTGATTGGCTGTCCGGACGAAGCGTGGCGCCGGGCGGCAGGCACGTAATCGGAGCGGGAAAAGAAAAAGCCCCGCAAGTCCGAGAACTTGCGGGGCTTTGTCACCGCTTTTGGCGGAGACGGAGGGATTCGAACCCTCGATCCAGGTTTTGGCCCAGATGCTCCCTTAGCAGGGGAGTGCCTTCGACCTCTCGGCCACGTCTCCCAAACTTTCGCTCGCACCAGGGAGGCAGTGCGACGAGAACGAAATAATATAGGGTTTCGAACCGTGCGTCAATTTCCGTGATGCATTTTCTTTAATGCATCACAAAAAATTCACGCTGCCTGGTCGAGTTCGAATGCCTTGTGCAGCGCGCGGACGGCCAGCTCCATGTATTTCTCGTCGATCAGCACCGAAATCTTGATTTCGGACGTCGAGATCATCTGGATGTTGATGCCCTCTTCCGACAGCGTGCGGAACATCTTGCTCGCAACGCCCACGTGCGAACGCATGCCGACGCCTACAACCGACACCTTCGACACCTTCGGGTCGCCCTGCACGCGCTCGGCGCTCACATGGCCCTGCACCTGGTTGGTGAGGATGTCCATTGCCTTCTGGTAGTCGCCGCGGCCGACCGTGAACGTGAAGTCCGTCTTCCCTTCCACGCTCTGGTTCTGGATGATCATGTCGACGTCGACGTTCGCGTCGGCGACCGGGCCGAGGATCTGATACGCGATGCCCGGCTTGTCGGGCACGCCCATCACCGCAATGCGGGCTTCGTCGCGCTGGAACGCGATGCCGGAAATGACTGCCTTTTCCATGGTCTCGTCTTCTTCAAAAGTAATCAGGGTGCCCGAGCGCATTTCTTCGTCGAGCGCAATCAGCGGATCGGTCAGGCTCGACAGCACGCGCGTCTTCACCTGGTATTTGCCGGCGAATTCGACCGAGCGGATCTGCAGGACCTTCGAGCCGAGGCTGGCCATTTCCAGCATTTCCTCGAACGTCACGCGATCGAGGCGACGCGCCTCTTCGACCACGCGCGGGTCGGTCGTGTAGACGCCGTCGACGTCGGTGTAGATCAGGCACTCTTCGGCATCCAGCGCGGCCGCGACCGCCACCGCCGACGTGTCCGAGCCGCCACGGCCCAGCGTCGTGATGTGGCCATCCGGATCGACGCCCTGGAAGCCCGTGATGATCACGACCTTGCCGGCGTTCAGATCGGCCTTCACGCGCTCGTCGTCGATCGAGTGGATACGCGCCTTCGTGAACGCGCTGTCGGTCTTGATCGGCACTTGCCAGCCGGCATAGCTCACGGCTTCGACGCCGATTTCCTGCAGCGCGATCGACAGCAGGCCGACGCTGACCTGCTCGCCGGTCGACGCGATCATGTCGAGCTCACGCGGGCTCGGCTGGCTCGAAATCTCTTTCGCGAGACCGAGCAGGCGGTTGGTTTCGCCGGACATCGCGGACGGCACGACCACCATCTGGTGCCCGGCCTGATGCCATTTTGCGACGCGTTTCGCGACGTTCTTGATGCGCTCGACCGAGCCCATCGAAGTGCCGCCGTATTTGTGTACGATGAGTGCCATTGTCGTTCTGAACTGAAGGAGAAGCCGCACGGGCGCGCAGGGCAGGCCGAGTTGCCGTTCGGTCACGCGGCTTGTGGCTGTGGACGGACGACGAGGGGGACGGCTGGGACGCAACACGCAAGCGTGACGGATTTTGCCCGGAAGGCCGATCAGGCCGCGCAAACCGGGTACGTCACGCGGAAAACCTGCACAAATCGCTCAAAAATCGAGCCGAGCAAACGACCGAGCGTACCCGATAGAGGCCCGCTTGACAAGCCGCCCGCCGGTTTGGCAAGCGTTCCGGCGCTGTTTACCAAATGGTGAAAACCGGCGCGCGATCGCGCGGCCGGAAGCGTGCCGCCGCTACGCGATCAGCAGGTCGGGACGCCACTCGATCCGGCGCCACCCGCCGTCGCCGGACAGCCCGTCGCCATGATTCACGCCGAGCCGCGGCACGTAGACGAGCCGGTCGCCCGCGAACAGCAGCGGCACGTCGCGCTGCCAGGCCGGCACGCCGCGCTCCTGGAACAGATTCTTCAGCGTGCGACCCGGGCCGCCAGGTGACGTACGCAGCCGCTCGCCGCCCGCGCGGGCGCGCGCGACAAGCGCGGCGCTTCGCAGCAGCGCCTCCGGCACCGCACCGTCGCTGCCGGCTTCGGCCGGCGCGAACACGAACGTGCCGCGCCATGCCGGTACGTGCCAGACTTCCTGGCCGTCCCACGCAAGTGAGGATTCGGGATGCGGCGTTCCGGTGCCGTCGTCGGCCGGCTCGGCGCTGTCGCCCGCCTCCCAGTACACGGTGTCGCGATAGAGCCGCAGACACTGCCCGGCGTGATCGACCCGCAGCGCATGCGCGTCGTGCGCGGCGCGCAGTTGCCGCATCATGTTCGCGAGCCGCCCTGCCGATGCGCCGGGCAAGCCGAGCCGGCGCATCCAGAAACGCAGCAGGTTCGCGCCGCGCGTGTCGTCGAACGCGACCAGCGCATCGCGCGACAGCGCGCGGCCGTCGTCACGCGCGGCGCCGGCGAAATCCAGTTCGGCGAGATCGTCGAGCAGCCGCTGCGCGGCGGCCGCATGCTGGGCCGCGCGGCCGAGCGCATCGCGAAAGCCCGGGAAATGCACGGCAAGCGACGGCAGCACGTCAAGGCGCAGCGCATTGCGCGCATAGCGCGTGTCGGCGTTCGATTCGTCGTCGATCCACGTCAGCCCGCGCTGCGCGGCGTAGCGCTCCAGTTGCGCGCGCAACAATCGCAGCAGCGGTCGCACGCGCTCGACGCTCGCACCGTCAGGGCGATAACGTGGCGCCATCGCGGCCAGGCCGGCGATCCCCGCACCGCGGAGCAGCTGCAGCAGCACGGTCTCCGCCTGGTCGTCGGCATGCTGCGCGACCCAGAGCGCGGCCACGCCATGACGTTCGCACATCACGTCGAGCGCCGCATAGCGGCGCTCGCGCGCGCTCGCCTCTATGCCGAGGCCGCTGTCGCGCGGCACGTCGACACGCTCAGATTCGAACACGACGCCGAGTCGCTCGGCCTCCTCCTGCGCATGCGCGACCCATGCGTCGGCGTTCGCGCTCAGGCCGTGATGCACGTGCAGCGCGACGCAGCGCGATGCGCCCGCCACGCGCACGGCCGCGTCGAGCAGCACGGTCGAGTCGAGGCCGCCGCTGTACGCGATCGCGATGCGCGCATCGGCCGGCAGATCGGCAAGCGCAACGCCGACCGCGTCGAGAACGACGCGGTCGGCGGAGAATTCGGTCGAGGGGATCACGAGACAGACACGCGCCGGACGGCGCGCGATGCGAACACGCCGGTCATGCGCCGGGCGTGGTTTCCTTGAACTTGCCGTAGGCCATCAGGCGCTCGAAGCGGCGCTCGCGCAGCGCATCGATGCTCATGCCCTGGAACTGACGCAGCGAATCGGCGAGCGCACGGCGCAGCAGCGCGGCCATGCCCTTCGGATCGCGGTGCGCGCCGCCGAGCGGCTCGTTGATGATCTTGTCGATCAGGCCGAGCGCCTTCAGGCGATGCGCGGTCAGGCCCAGCGCTTCCGCTGCCTCGGGCGCCTTCGCCGCGCTCTTCCACAGGATCGACGCGCAGCCTTCCGGCGAGATCACCGAATAGGTCGAGAACTGCAGCATCATCACGGTGTCGGCCACGGCGATCGCGAGCGCGCCGCCCGAACCGCCCTCGCCGATCACGGTCGTGATGATCGGCGTCTTCAGTTCGGCCATGACGTACAGGTTGCGGCCGATCGCCTCCGACTGGCCACGCTCTTCCGCGCCGATGCCCGGGTACGCGCCCGGCGTGTCGACGAACGTGAAGATCGGCAGCCCGAACTTCTCGGCGAGACGCATCAGGCGTTCGGCCTTGCGATAGCCTTCCGGACGCGGCATCCCGAAGTTGCGCGCCGCGCGTTCCTTCGTGTCGCGCCCCTTCTGATGGCCGATCACCATGCACGGATGGCCGCCGAAGCGCGCGAGACCGCCGACGATCGAAAGATCGTCCGCGAATGCGCGGTCGCCATGCAGTTCGTGAAAATCGGTAAACAGTTCCGCAACGTAATCGAGCGTGTACGGACGCTGCGGATGCCGCGCGATCTGCGAGACCTGCCACGGCGACAGATTCGCGTAGAGGTCCTTCGTCAGTTGCTGGCTCTTCTTCGACAGACGCTCGATTTCTTCCGAAATATCGACAGCCGAGTCGTCCTGCACGAATCGCAGCTCTTCGATCTTGGCCTCGAGTTCGGCGATCGGCTGTTCGAAATCCAGAAACGTGGTCTTCATGTGTTCGAATCCTTGGGTCTTGCGGCAGCGCGTATTCTACCCGCGCGGGCGATGTGCAAGACCGGTTCTCAACTATTGATGTTTAAAACCCGATAGCCGTCAATCGGCGTCGGCGTCCGGCGTGTCGAGGCTGCGCCACATGTACCAGGTCGCGACGGTACGCCACGGCTCCCAGTTGGCGGCCACTTCGCGCGCCTCGCTGCGCGTGACGGGCTCCCCGCTGAAGTAATTGACGCTGATCGCGCGGATCAGGCCCGGATCGTCGAGCGGCAGCACGTCCGGCCGCGACAGGTTGAAGATCAGGAACATCTCGGCCGTCCAGCGGCTGATGCCGCGGATCTGCGTGAGTTCGGCGATCACGTCCTCGTCGTCCATCGACGTCCATTTGTCGACGTGCAGCGCGCCGGACACGAAGTGTTGCGCGAGGTCGAGAATATATTCCGTCTTGCGCTTCGACAATCCGCACGCGATCAGCTTGTCCGCCCCGAGCCGGATGACCGGCTGCGGCGCGAGCTTCGGACACGCATCCTCGATGCGCGCCCACAGCGCCTGCGCGGACGGCACCGAAATCTGCTGGCCGACGACCGAACGCGCGAGCGTGACGAACGGGTCGCCGCGCTTCACGAGATGCGCGGGGCCGAACTTCGGGATCAGTTTCTTCAGGATGCGGTCGCGCTTGACGAGATCGGCGCACGCCTTGTCCCAGTATGCGGGGCGCACGACACCATCGGCGCCGTCGACTGCCGCATCGGCTGCACGCACCTTGCGGGCCGCGTCGGCGGCCGCCATCGCGACCTCCGGCTGCGCCGCGTCCGCGCCCTTCCCGCGTGCGGGCTTCGCATGACCGTTGAGCGCGCCGTTCGGCACGGCGCGCGTCGCGTCCGCCTTCGCCGCTGGCGCGCGCTTGGCCGCCGGACGCGCGGCGAGCGGAGTCGCGCGCCTGACCGGCGCTTTTCTGGCCGTTGCCATCTTGCCTCCTACCTGACGGATCGGTCAGTGGAACGCACCGCGCTCATACGCGACGCCATTCGGTCGATCCGCCCGGTTTGTCTTCAAGTGCGATGCCGGCGTCGAGCAGTTCCGCCCGAATCCGGTCCGCTTCGGCATAGTCCTTCGCTTGCTTCGCCGCGACACGCGCGGCGATCTTCGCTTCGATTTCGTCGGCTGCGAGCCCGCCTGCCTGCGCGGCACCCGTGCCCTGCTGCAGGAACGCGCGCGGTTCGCGGCCAAGCAGGCCCAGCAGGCCAGCCAGCTGTTTCAGTTGCCGCGCGAGCGATGCATCGCGCGTGCGGTTGACTTCGCCCGCCAGCTCGAACAGCGTCGCCACCGCGACCGGCGTGTTGATGTCGTCGTTCATCGCGGCCGCGAAACGCTGCGCATGCGGCTCGTTCCAGTCGAGCGCGAGCGCGTCGGGCTCGACATCCTTCAGCGCCGTATACAGGCGCGTGAGCGACGCGCGCGCATCGTCGAGATGCACGTCGCTGTAGTTGAGCGGCGACCGGTAATGCGTGCGCACGATGAAGAAGCGCATGACCTCGGCGTCGTAGCGCTCGAGCACTTCGCGGATCGTGAAGAAGTTGCCGAGCGATTTCGACATCTTCTCGTTGTCGACCTGCACGAAGCCGTTGTGCATCCAGTAATTGACGAACGTCCGGCCGGTCGCGCCTTCGCTCTGCGCGATCTCGTTCTCGTGGTGCGGGAATTGCAGGTCCTGGCCGCCGCCGTGGATGTCGAAATGCTCGCCGAGCAGCGTGCAGCCCATCGCGGAGCATTCGATGTGCCAACCCGGCCGGCCCATCCCGTACTTCGATGCCCACGATGCGCCTTCCGGGTCGTCCGACTTCGCGCGCTTCCACAGCACGAAATCGAGCGGATCTCCCTTCGCATCGTTCGCGGCGACGCGCTCGCCCGCGCGCAGATCGTCGAGCGACTTGCCCGACAGCTTCCCGTAGTTGGCGAACTTGCGCACCGAATAATTGACGTCGCCGTCGGTCGCCTGGTACGCGTAGCCGTTCGCCTCGAGCTGCTCGATCATCCCAAGCATCTGCGGAATGAACTGCGTCGCGCGCGGCTCGATGTCCGGCCGCTGGATGCCGAGCGCCGCCTCATCCTCGTGCATCGCGCCGATGAACCGGTCGGTCAACGACTTGATCGTCTCGCCGTTCTCGACCGCGCGGCGGATGATCTTGTCGTCGATGTCGGTGATGTTGCGCACGTACGTGACCCGATAGCCGATCGCACGCAGCCAGCGCTGGACGAGGTCGAACACGACCAGCATGCGCGCGTGGCCCACGTGACAATAGTCGTAGACGGTGATCCCGCATACGTACATCCGCACTTCGCCTGACTGGCGCGGCACGAAAACTTGCTTGTCACGCGCGAGCGTGTTGTAGATGCGCAGTGATTCCATAGAGATGAACCGTGAGCCGAAGGAAACCGCCCTGGCGAAGCTCGCCCAGCATGCGAAACGGACGGACCACCTGCCGCGGCACGACGCCGCGCGTCCTCGGTATCACATGGGGCGGTCAGGCTGCAAGCACAGCGGTGACGGCCACGAGAGGCAAAGAAAGACTGTCTGCGGCTCGCCGGAACGCGCAGACGTTTTGTTAGAATGGGTCGGAGTATAACATTCCGATTTACGCCTATGAAACCTCATCGCGGCCGCGCGCCGAGCGCTGCGACCCTCGTTGCGACCGCCGTCATGGGCGTCGCACTGACGCTTTTCGCGGCCCCCGCGGCATACGCGCAAAAGGCCCCGGCCACCGCCGACGGCACGCCCGAAATCGACGGGTCGATCGCCGGCAAGCAGTGGAAACAGGCGCTCGCGCAACTCGACGCGCGCATCGCGTCGAATCCGCACGACGTGCAGGCGCAGTTCAAGCGCGGCACCGTGCTCGCCCGCCTGAACCGCGACGACGACGCGATCCAGCAGTTCGTCGCGATCACGCAGGCCTACCCCGAACTGCCCGAACCGTACAACAACCTCGCGGCGCTCTACGCGAAGCACGGCCGCTACGACGAAGCGCGCAGCGCGCTTGTCACCGCGACGCAATCGAACCCGAGCTACTCGCTCGCGTACGAGAACCTCGGCGACCTTTATCTGCGCCTCGCGGCCGAATCGTACAAGCGCGCGCAATCGCTCGGCCGCACGAGCGGCGCGACCGCCCAGCGCCTCGCCGACCTGCAGAAGATCGTGTCGCCGCCGAAGGCGGCGGCGAACGCACGCGCCGTCACGCCTGCGACGCGCGCGTACACCGATCGCGCCGCCGCGAACGTGAGCACCACCACGCTGCCGATGTCGCCGACGTTCCAGTTCAACGGTCCGTCCGGCGCGCTGACAGCGCCGTACGTCGCGCCGTCGCAGTAAGCGGCGCAACCTTTCTTCCCTCCCAATCTGAGGATCGCAATGAAACGTCTGTTGCTGGCGCTTGGCGGCGCCGCCCTTCTCGCGACCGCGCCCGCGTTCGCGCAATCGGCCACCGCGCACCCCGTCGTGCAGCTGAAGACCTCGCAGGGCGACATCCGCGTCGAGCTCTATCCGGAGAAGGCGCCGAAGACGGTCGCCAACTTCCTCGATTACGTGAAGGCCGGCCAGTACAACGGCACGATCTTCCATCGCGTGATCAAGGGCTTCATGATCCAGGGCGGCGGCTACAAGACCAACTTCGAGGAGAAGCCGACCCGCGCGCCGATCCCGCTGGAAAGCCGCAATGGTCTGAAGAACCTGACGGGCACGATCGCGATGGCGCGTACCAGCGATCCGAATTCGGCCACCGCGCAGTTCTTCATCAACACGGTCGACAACAGCGGCCTCGACTACCCGAACCCGGACGGCAACGGCTATGCGGTGTTCGGCAAGGTCGTGTCGGGCCTCGACGTCGTGAAGAAGATCGAAGGCGTGGCGACGACCTCGCGCGGCCCGATGCAGGACGTACCGGCCCAGCCGGTCCTGATCGAATCGGCCAGCATCGTCTCGAAATAAGCACCTGCCGGCACGTCCGGCGCCACACGCGGCCGCGTCGCACGACCGGCCGCGTGCCATTTAAACCGCCTTACCGAAGGAATTCATCATGGTTGAACTGCACACGAACCACGGCGTGATCAAGCTCGAGCTGGACGCCGCCAAGGCACCGAAGACGGTCGAGAACTTCCTCAACTACGTGAAGAAGGGTCACTATGACGGCACGGTGTTCCACCGCGTGATCAACGGCTTCATGATTCAAGGCGGCGGCTTCGAGCCGGGCCTGAAGCAGAAGCCGACCGACGCGCCGATCGACAACGAAGCGAACAACGGCCTGAAGAACGACAACTACACGATCGCGATGGCGCGCACGAACGATCCGCACTCGGCGACCGCCCAGTTCTTCATCAACGTGAACGACAACGACTTCCTGAACCACTCGTCGCCGACGCCGCAGGGCTGGGGTTACGCCGTGTTCGGCAAGGTCGTCGAAGGCCAGGACGTGGTCGACAAGATCAAGGGCGTCAAGACGGGCAACGCGGGCTTCCACCAGGACGTCCCGACCGACGACGTCGTGATCGAAAAGGCCGTGGTGGTCTGACGCATAGTCCGTTACGGAGGCACTTCGATGTTGCAGGAGAGTCCGCCGCGAAGCGTCTCCGCGGGCGTGCCGGGCGAGCGCGAATACGCGCAAGCCGCACGCCCGTTCCTGTTTCTCTCCGATCTGCACCTGAGCGAGGCGATTCCGAAGACGGTCGCCGCGTTCGAGCATTTCGTGAAATACACGGCCGACAGCGCCGACTCGGTGTTCATCCTCGGCGACCTGTTCGAATACTGGATCGGCGACGACGTGCTCGACCACGATCCGTTCGCGGCGCGCATGGCCGCGCTGATGCATACGTTCTCGGAACGCGGGATCGCGCTCTACGTGATGCACGGCAATCGCGATTTCCTGCTCGGCCGGCGCTTCATGAAGGCGGCCGGCGCGATGCTGCTGCCCGATCCGGCGCTGATCACGTCGTTCGGCCAGCGCATCGTGCTCGCCCACGGCGACGCGCAATGCACGGCCGATCGCGGCTACCAGATATTTCGGCGGTTTGCCCGCAATGGCGTCGCGCAGGCGCTGTTTCTCGCGTGGCCGTTCCGCTGGCGCCGCGCGCTCGCGCAACGGATGCGCTCGAACAGCGAAGCGGGCCGGATGCGCCCCGCCTCGCCGCTCTACGACGTCACGCGCGAAGGCATCGCCGCGCTGTTCCGGAAGAGCCGCGCGAGCGTGATCATTCACGGCCACACGCATCGCCCCGCAAGCCACGCCGAACCGGGCGGGATTCGCTGGGTACTGCCCGACTGGGATCTCGACCACGGCATGCCGCGCGGCGGCTATCTGCGCGTCGACGCCGAAGGTATCCACGCGATGCCGCTCGACTGACGCGATCGGCGCTGCCGGCGGCCGCCGGCATGCGCCGCGTTACGGCTGGCGCTCGAGCGCCTTGCCTTCCAGCACCGCCGACAGCCTGCGCAGGTCGAGACGCGCCGCGTCCGCGCCCTGCAGCGTTTCCAGATGCGTGCCGAGTTGCTCGAGCGCCGCGACGATCTCGTCAACGCGCCGGCTTTCCTTCGCCGCGTGGTCGATCAGGCCGTGAATCGCGAGCGACATCGGGTCGTCCGCGTTCGGCGTGATCCCGTACGCGCAGAACGCGGCGCGCTCGGGCTGCGGCTTCGATTGCGCCGGCATCACGATGCGCGCCGGATTGCCGACCGCGGTGCCGCCTGCAGGCACCGGCTTCACGACAACCGCGTTGGAACCGATCTTCGCACCCGCGCCGACCGTGAAACCGCCGAGCACCTTCGCGCCCGCGCCGACGATCACGCCGGCCTCGAGCGTCGGATGGCGCTTCGCGCCGCGCGTCAGCGACGTGCCGCCGAGCGTCACGCCCTGATAGATCGTGCAGTCGTCGCCGACGATCGCGGTTTCGCCGATCACGACACCCATCCCGTGATCGATGAACACGCGCCGGCCGATCGTCGCGCCCGGGTGAATCTCGATACCCGTCAGGAAGCGCCCGGCCTGCGACGCGAAGCGTGCGAGCCAGTAGCGCTTCGCGCGCCAGCACGCATGCGCGAAGCGATGCAGCACGAGCGCGTGCAGCCCCGGATAACAGGTCAGCACTTCCCAGGCACTGCGAGCGGCGGGATCCCGCTCGCGAATCGTCGCAACGTCTTCGCGCAGTCTAGTGAACATGATCTGGTCTGGGCTGGGGAAAAGGCCGGCGTGCCCCGCCGGCAAAGGCCGGCCGTTATCGCACCGGGTAATTTGCTTATGACGTCCGGCGATTGTAGGGCCACTCGCGCGCGGCCGCACGGCGTCGCGCGTTCACCCCGCCGGCGGCACGGGTATTCGTGCGGAACGCCCGTCGCGGCGGATCGACACGGCCTTCCGTTGGATCGGCGCGCATCAGGTCACCAACATCCAGCAGTCGATGCAATGCGGCGTTCGCGGGCGGGGACGCAGCCGTGCAGCGCGCGAGCGCCCGGCAGCCGGCGTGCCGGGCCGCTTACGCGTCGCCGTCGGGCGTGCCGGATTTCAGCAGGATGTGCTTCGCGATGCCGCGCAAGATGTTGACTTCCTCGCGCTCGAGACCGGTGCGTGCGAACAGGCGCCGCAGCCGCGGCATCAGCTTCTTCGGGTTGCGCGGATCGAGAAAATCGAGCGCGATCAGCGCGTTCTCGAGGTGCGCGTACATCCGCTCGATCTCGTCGCTCTGCGCGAGCGTGCCGGCTTCGGCCTGCGCTTGATGCGACGGCCCGCTCCCCTGCTCCAGGAGCGCGACGCGCAGTTCATATGCGAGCACCTGCACGGCCTGCGCGAGGTTCAGCGAACTGTAAGCCGGATTCGCCGGGATGTGCGCGAGCGCGCTGCACTGCTCGACGTGCTCGTTCGCGAGGCCCGTGCGCTCGTTGCCGAACACGAGCGCGATGTCGCCGGTGCCGACCTGCGCGCGCGCCTGTTCGGCGGCCGCGCGCGGCGCAAGGCGCGGCGGCCCGTATTCGCGCGCGCGGGCAGTCAGCGCGATCGACCACTGGACGCCGGACAGCGCGTCGCCGAGCGTGGGCACGACATGCGCGGACGCGAGGACGTCATCCGCGCCGCTCGCCATCGCGATCGCCTCGGGGTCGCTCTGCACGTGCGGCACGCGCGGCGCGACCAGTACGAGCCTGGAGAAACCCATCGTCTTCAGCGCGCGGGCGGCCGCCCCGACATTGCCGGGATGGCTCGGCTCGACAAGCACGAAGCGGGTGGACGTGAAGCCGCCGGACGGCGGCGGGGACGAGGCCACGCCCGATTCGGACGGCGCGGCAGGGTTCTGCGGGGTTTCCACTACATACGACTCGGTTCATCAGAATGGCAGTATGGTATCGCCATCGCCCCGGCAAACCCACTCGTCCGGACGGCCAGTGGGGTTTCCCCGCATTCCGGCCACCTGAAACTCTCGAAAATCGGGTAAAATCATGTGTTTACGTGTCGCATCCCGTGCGACGCGGGTCGTACCCTGCTCTTTGTCAATTCGCGTCTCATCTCGCCCGGCACGTTTGCGCCGTTCCGGGCGGTGTGTTCCACTTCGTGGCGGCCCATGCCGCCGGCTACAGGATCCAGGCTCATGCATCCCATGCTCAACATCGCTGTCAAGGCTGCGCGCCGCGCCGGACAGATCATCAACCGTGCCTCGCTCGACCTCGACCTGATCGAGATCCGCAGGAAACAGCAGAACGACTTCGTCACCGAAGTGGACAAGGCCGCCGAAGAGGCGATCATCGAGACGCTGAAGACCGCCTACCCCGACCACGCGATCCTCGCGGAAGAATCGGGCGAATCCGAGAACGAATCCGAATTCAAGTGGATCATCGATCCGCTCGACGGCACGACCAACTTCATCCACGGCTTCCCGTACTACTGCGTGTCGATCGCGCTCGAGCACAAGGGTGTCGTCACGCAGGCCGTCGTCTACGATCCGAACAAGAACGACCTGTTCACGGCCACCCGCGGCCGCGGCGCGTACCTGAACGACCGACGCATCCGCGTCGGCCGTCGCGACCGCCTGGCGGACGCGCTGGTCGGCACCGGCTTTCCGTTCCGCGAGAAGGACGGCCTCGACGCATATGCGCGCCTGTTCACCGAAATGACGCAGGCCTGCACGGGGCTGCGCCGTCCGGGCGCGGCCGCGCTCGATCTCGCGAACGTCGCGGCCGGCCGTCTCGACGCATTCTTCGAGCAAGGCATCAACGTGTGGGACATGGCGGCGGGCAGCCTGCTGATCACCGAAGCCGGCGGCCTCGTCGGCAACTACACGGGCGACGCCGACTTCCTGCATCGTCATGAGATCGTCGCGGCGAACCCGAAGATCTACGCGCAGATGATCCCGATCCTGAACCGCTACAGCCGCGTGCATCCGGCAGCGGAGTAAATCCGGGCCGCGCCCGCGCGGCGCGGCTGACGCAGCACCCCTGCCGCCAGCGCGCCGCCCCGCCCGTCTCAACACCGCCACGACTTCGTGGCGACCGTATCCGAATACTCATGTTACGGCTAAGCGAACTTAAACTCCCGCTCGACCACCCCGAGAGCGCCCTCGAAGCCGCGATCCGCGCGCGCCTCGCGGAGCTTGGCGTGCCGGCAGACGGGCTCCTCCGTTACACGGTGTTCCGCCGTGCGCACGATGCGCGCAAGCGCGCCGACATCAAGCTCACGTATATCGTCGACGTCGAAGTCAAGGACGAAGCGGCCGTGCTTCCGCGACTCGCCGTCACGCCGCATTGCGGCGTGACGCCCGACATGGCGTACCACTTCGTCACGAAGGCGCCCGAGCACGCCGACTTCCTGCGCCCGGTCGTCATCGGCATGGGGCCGTGCGGCCTGTTTGCCGGCCTGATCCTCGCGCAGATGGGTTTCCGCCCCATCATCCTCGAGCGCGGCAAGGCCGTGCGCGAGCGCACCAAGGACACCTTCGGCCTGTGGCGCAAGAGCGTCCTCAATCCCGAGTCCAACGTGCAGTTCGGCGAAGGCGGCGCCGGGACGTTTTCCGACGGCAAGCTTTACAGCCAGATCAAAGATCCTCACCACTACGGCCGCAAGGTGCTCGACGAATTCGTCAAGGCCGGTGCACCGGAAGACATCCTGTACCTGAGCCGGCCGCACATCGGCACGTTCCGCCTCGTGAGCATGGTGGAAAAGATGCGCGCGACCATCCACGAACTGGGCGGTGAAGTGCGCTTCGAAACCCGGGTCGAGGACATTGAAATCGACCAGGGCAAGGTGCGCTCGCTGACGCTGTCGAACGGCGAAACGCTCCGGTGCGATCACGTGGTGCTGGCAGTGGGCCACAGCGCGCGCGACACGTTCCAGATGCTGCACGATCGCGGCGTGTATGTCGAAGCGAAACCGTTCTCGCTGGGCTTCCGGATCGAACATCCGCAGGGGCTGATCGACCGCAGCCGCTTCGGCAAGTTCGCCGGTCACAAGCAACTCGGCGCGGCCGACTACAAAGTCGTCCATCACTGCAGCAACGGCCGCGCGGTCTACAGCTTCTGCATGTGCCCCGGCGGCACGGTGGTCGCGGCGACTTCCGAGCCGGGCCGCGTGGTCACCAACGGCATGAGCCAGTATTCCCGCGCCGAGCGCAACGCGAATGCGGGCATCGTCGTCGGCATCACGCCGGACGACTATCCGGGCGGCCCGCTGGCGGGCATCGCGTTCCAGCGCAAATGGGAAGAACGCGCGTTCGAGCTCGGCGGCGGCGATTACAGCGCGCCCGGGCAGCTGGTCGGCGATTTCATCGCGGGCCGGCCGTCGACGTCGCTCGGCTCCGTGGTGCCGTCGTACAAACCGGGCGTGCGCCCGACCGATCTCAGCACCGCGCTGCCCGACTACGTGATCGAAGCCATTCGTGAAGCGCTGCCGCAGATCGACAAGAAGATCGCCGGCTTCGCGATGCACGACGCGGTGCTCACCGGCGTGGAGACGCGCACGTCGTCCCCGATCCGGATCCGGCGCAAGGACGATTACCAGAGCGTGAACGTCGAAGGGCTGTATCCGGCCGGCGAAGGCGCCGGGTATGCGGGCGGCATCTATTCGGCAGCGATCGACGGTATCGAAGTCGCGCAGGCGGTGGCGCTCGATCTGATGTCGGCGCACACGTCCTGATATTGCAGGACGGACTCGGCGCACGTACGTCCGTGCGCCGAGTGAAGCCGGCATTTTCAATGCCCGCCCGGGGCGATTTCGAATCGCCGCATCGGACCGACGCTCTCCGATCTCGATCGCTGGCCTTTGCGATGCGCCGCGGCCATTCAGAGGCCGATGTGCCGGACACGACTGGCGCCGGGCCAAATTTCGCTTTGGTATACTTCGCGGCCAAGCCCTCTACGTTTCCCCGCATCCATGGCCGCCGCACAGTCGGACAACGCGTCATCTGATTTCATGCCGGCTGACCTCAGGCAAAGCGTGGTCACGCAGACGTTGCCGCATTCCCAGGTCGGCATCAGCCGACTGAAGACATCTCGTAGAAATATTGGCCGAACTGCGCCATATGAACTCGAAGACGCCGATCTCATCGTGCTGCAATTGCGCGCGTTCGGCGAACAGGAATTGTGGCTTGACGGACGTGTTGCCCGTTTCGTCCCCTACGACGTGGGGACCGTCACGATTCATGACCTCGATCGCAGATGGGTTTCCGATCTCAAGGGAGCGTTCGACTGCATCCATTTTCACCTCCCTCGCCGAACGCTGGAGGAGACAGTCGATGAAATCGGCGGCAGACAGCGACCACAGCTTTACTTGCCGCCGCACTTGAGTGCGACGGATCCGATCATCCATCGCCTGGGCCAGGCTCTGCTCCCCGCTTTAGCGCGGCCCGAGCATGCGTCTCAGCTCTTTATCGACCACGTCGCGCTCGCCTTCCAGGCGCATGTCGCGCGCCTGTATGGCGGCGTCAGCGAGCGCCGGGAGAAGTCGACCTGCAAACTCACGGCGTGGCAGGAGCGAATGGCGAAAGGACTTCTTCTCGAACACCTTACCGGGAACATCTCGATTGCCGACGTGGCGAGAGCATGCGGCCTGTCTCGCGGCCATTTCGTCAAAGCCTTTCATCAGACCACCGGGTTACCGCCCCATCGCTGGCTGATCAACCAGCGTATCGAGCGAGCGATGATGTACATGCGCACGTCGTCCATGCCCCTGCAAATGATCTCGGACGCATGCGGCTTCGCCGACCAGAGCCACTTCACGAGAACATTCACGCGCGTCACCGGCGTGACGCCGCGTCGTTGGCGCACTGACAACGCTTGAGGATCGCATGAGCGACGCCCCGCTTTCGCAAGCGGGTATTTCCTTGTTCGCCGGCATGATTCGACGAGTCGTGGCGCACGACGCTACGCCACGACCTGCGCCCGGCCGATGGCTCGTCACTGTGCAGGTCGATCGCTTCGCGTGACCAGATTTCCCTTTAGCGCCGCGCTCATCGGCATGTCGAGATTCGCGCCGCGTGGCGGAATCGGTGATTCAAACCACTTTGCGTACAGGCGAGTGAATTCGCCGCTCTTCATGAGCCGAGTGAGCGTGCCGTCGACGAGTCGCTTGAACGCCGGATCGTCTTTGCGCACCATGCATGCGTACGGCTCCACCTGCAGCGCGTCTCCCGCCACGGCCCACGCACTCGGGTCGTCCGCATTGGCCCTGAGCCCGTAAAGCAGCACGTCATCGAGGGCGAGCGCTGCCGCTTTGTCGTCCGCGACGATTTTTAGTGCATCGGCGTAGTCCTTTGTCAGCACGACTTCGGCATCGATGTGCTGCGCTTCGAGCTGGCGCCGCAGCGTTTTTTCGTTCGTACTCCCGCCGACTGTCGCGACGGCCTTATGCGCGAGGTCGGCATAGTCGCCAATGCCCGACGCCCGTTTGGCCATCAGCCGCGTGCCGGCATAAAAGTAATTGATCGAAAACGCGACGTCCTTGCCGCGCGCCGACGTGTTGGTCGTCGACCCGCACTCCAGATCGTAGGTGCCATTGACGAGCAGCGGAATTCGATTTTGACCGGTGACCGGCACGTAAGCGACCTTCAGATCCGGTCTGCGAAGTGCCTTGCGAACGTCGTCGACGATTGCTTCCGTTACGTCCATCGAAAAACCGACGGCTTTATGCGGTGTCAGCAGATAGCTGAACGGCACGGCGGCTTCCCTGTACGAAACGACGATTTGATTGGACCGGGAGATTTTGTCCAACGTCTGCGCATTGGCAGTCATCGACACGGCGTACCCCGCGACTAACGCGGCGAGCATGGCAAATGATGGGGATCTCATGATGCCTCTTTCACGACGTTTTCTCTGCAGAAGCTCGATGTGCCGAGCCGTCTCCGTCAGTAGCGGACCGCACGTCGTATCCCTTGCCGCGCGTCCATCGATTCCGACGTGAATTCACTTTAAGCGGAGTCGATCGCCCCCGATTGATTCAGGTCAACAGCGCGGCCGTCTTAGAACGAGTGCCCGGAGAGGGTTTCAGCACGACGCTGCAAGTCGTATCGAGATCCGGTTGGCCGACAGGCCGCCTGCCCGCCTTGGCTGATTCATCAGCGTCATGCCGGCAAGACAAACACCGGCGCCATCCCTTGGGACCATCCGAGCGGCCAGGAATCAATGCCGGACACGGAGCCGTATCGCGCGATCTGCTGGCCTATCGGCCAACTTCGACCGAATTCGTCGAAGCCACTGGTAAACTCGGGGCAACTCAAGCAACAAATTCATGCCGGATCTATGACCACGCTGTCGCCCGAGGCCTTTGCAGGCCACACTCCGATGATGCAGCAGTACCTGCGCATCAAGGCCGATCACCCCGACACGCTCGTCTTTTACCGGATGGGCGACTTCTACGAGCTGTTCTTCGAGGATGCGGAGAAAGCGGCGCGTCTGCTCGATCTGACCCTCACGCAACGCGGCGCATCGGCCGGCACGCCGATCAAGATGGCCGGCGTCCCGCATCACGCGGTCGAACAGTATCTGGCGAAGCTCGTGAAGATGGGTGAATCGGTCGCGATCTGCGAGCAGATCGGCGACCCCGCGACGTCGAAGGGGCCGGTCGAACGCAAGGTCGTGCGCGTCGTCACGCCCGGCACGCTGACCGACGCGGCGCTGCTGTCCGACAAGAACGACGTCTACCTGCTCGCGATGTGCACGGGGCACAACAAGCGTGGCGTGGCGGTCAACATCGGCCTCGCGTGGCTGAACCTCGCAAGCGGCGCGCTGCGGCTCGCCGAAATCGAACCCGAGCAGCTCGGTGCCGCGCTCGAACGCATCCGGCCGGCCGAGATCCTCACGGCGGACGGCGCGACCGACGCCGTGCCCGCCGGCGCCGGCGCGATCAAGCGCGTGCCGGCATGGCACTTCGATATCGCGTCGGGCACGCAGCGCCTGTGCGACCAGCTCGACGTCGCGGGCCTCGACGGCTTCGGCGCGCATTCGCTGACGAGCGCATGCGGCGCTGCCGGCGCACTGCTGCTATACGCGGCCGCTACACAGGGTCAGCAACTGCGTCACGTGCGCAGTCTGAAGGTCGAGAACGAAACCGAATACATCGGGCTCGATCCGGCAACGCGCCGCAACCTCGAACTGACCGAAACGCTGCGCGGCACCGAATCGCCGACGCTGTACTCGCTGCTCGACACCTGCTGCACGACGATGGGCAGCCGCCTGCTGCGTCACTGGCTGCATCACCCGCCGCGCGCGTCCGTCGCCGCGCAGTCACGCCAGCAAGCGATCGGCGCGCTGCTCGAGGCGCCCGTGAACGCGAGCCTCGACGCACTGCGAACCGCCCTGCGCCAGATCGCCGACGTCGAGCGGATCACCGGTCGTCTCGCGCTGTTGTCCGCACGCCCGCGCGATCTGTCGAGCCTGCGCGACACGTTCGCGGCGCTGCCCGCGCTGCGCGAACGCATCAGCGCGATCGTCGCGAACGCGGATGCGCTCGCGCGCGTCGATGCGGCGCTCGCGCCGCCCGCCGAATGTCTCGACCTGCTGACAAGCGCGATCGCCCCCGAGCCTGCCGCGATGGTGCGCGACGGCGGCGTGATCGCGCGCGGCTACGATGCGGAGCTCGACGAGCTGCGCGACATCTCCGAGAACTGCGGGCAGTTCCTGATCGATCTTGAGGCGCGCGAGCGTACCCGCACGGGCATCGCGAACCTGCGCGTCGAATACAACAAGGTGCACGGCTTCTACATCGAGGTCACGCGCGGCCAGACCGACAAGGTGCCGGACGACTATCGCCGCCGCCAGACGCTGAAGAACGCCGAGCGCTACATCACGCCCGAACTGAAGACTTTCGAGGACAAGGCGCTGTCCGCGCAGGAACGCGCGCTGGCCCGCGAGCGCGCGCTGTACGACGGCGTGCTGCAGGCACTGCTGCCGTTCATTGCCGAGTGTCAGCGCGTCGCGTCGGCGCTCGCGGAGCTCGACGTGCTCGCCGCGTTCGCCGAGCGCGCCCGCACGCTCGACTGGGTTGCGCCCGCCTTCACCGACGAAATCGGCATCGAGATCGAACAGGGGCGTCACCCCGTCGTCGAAGCGCAGGTCGAGCAGTTCATTGCGAACGACTGCCGATTCGGCGCCGAGCGCAAACTGCTGCTGATCACCGGCCCGAACATGGGCGGTAAGTCGACCTTCATGCGGCAGACGGCGCTGATCGCGCTGATGGCGTACGTCGGCAGCTACGTGCCGGCGAAGTCGGCCTGCTTCGGCCCGATCGACCGGATCTTCACGCGGATCGGCGCGGCCGACGACCTCGCCGGCGGCCGCTCGACCTTCATGGTCGAGATGACCGAAGCGGCTGCGATCCTGAACGACGCGACACCGCAGAGCCTCGTGCTGATGGACGAAATCGGCCGCGGCACGTCGACGTTCGACGGCCTCGCGCTCGCATGGGCCATCGCGCGCCATCTGCTGGCGCAAAACGGCTGCTACACGCTGTTCGCGACGCATTACTTCGAGTTGACGCAACTGCCCGCGGAATTCCCGCAAGCGGCCAATGTCCATCTGTCAGCCGTCGAGCACGGTCACGGCATCGTATTCCTGCATGCGGTCAACGAAGGCCCGGCGAACCAGAGCTACGGGCTGCAGGTTGCGCAACTCGCGGGCGTGCCGGCACCGGTGATCCGCGCCGCGCGCAAGCATCTCGCATATCTCGAACAGCAGTCGGCCACGCAGCATACGCCGCAGCTCGACCTGTTCAGCGCGCCGCCCGCCGCGGCCGACGAACTCGAATGCGCGGATGCGCCCGCGCCGTCCGACACTTCGCATCCGGCACTCGAAAGGCTGCGCGACATCGATCCCGACGACCTCAAGCCGCGCGACGCGCTCGACCTGCTGTACGAACTGCGCACGCTCGTCCGCTCGCACGATGCCGACGGGCACGCATAAACGCACCCCGTCGGGCTGGCCGGCCCGGGCCACCGCTGCGCTGGTCGCCGCGATGCTCGCGCTGGCGCAGGCCGGCGCGCTGGCCGCGCCGCCCAAACGAGCCGCCGTCCCCTATTCGTTCGCGGTCGTGTCGGGCGTCATCGACGCACCGGCCGACGAACCTGCCGCACAGCGGCTGTTCGAATCGATCGCGCGCGAGCGCAATCTGGCCTTCGTCGTCTATGCAGGCAACATCAAGGGGGCGAAGGAAGCGTGCCGCGATTCGCTATATACGCAGCGCGGCGCGATCCTGGATGCATCGCGCGTGCCGCTCGTGTTCATTCCCGGTCACGACGACTGGGTGACGTGCAACACGGCGGCAGGCGGCAGCTACGACCCGGTCGAACGCCTGGACTTTCTGCGTCAGACGCTGCTGGCCGACTCGGCGCTGCCCGACGCCGGCGCGCTGCAGATCACGCGCGAAAGCGAAGTCGCCCGCTTCCGGCCCTATCGCGAAAACGCGCGCTGGCTGCATGACGACGTCGTCTACGTCGCGCTGAACGCACCGGCGCCGAACAATCACTACCTGACGGCCGGCGGGCGCAACGGCGAATTCGAGGACCGCATCATCGCGAATGGCTTCTGGATCGACCACGCGGCCGAATATGCGAAGCGGCGCGAAGCGCGCGCGATGGTGGTGATGTTCGAAGGCGATCCGCAGTTCGACCGCTATGAGCGTGCCGAACGCTTTGCGTGGTTGCGTTTCAACCGGCCGCGCGTCCGCGACGGCTTTCGTGAACTGAAACGAACGCTGGTGAAGGCGGCAGCGACATTCCGCGGCCCGATCCTGGTGATGCACGCGAGCAGCGAGCCGCTCGCGAACGGCTTCCTGATCGATCGCCCGCTGCATGCGGACGACGGCGTGCTGGTGGGGAATGTGACGCGTGTCGCGATCGGACCGCGTCATCCGGCGAATCAGTGGGTGAAGGTCAACGTGTCGCCGGCGCGGCAGACCATCTTCAACGTGAGCGTGCAGGACGTCCCGAAGAATCTGCCGATTCCGCCCGCGCTGCCGGCCGTACCGCGCGACGAGGTCCCGCTGCCGCAGATGCCGGAGATCCCGGCCTTGCCGGCATTGCCCGACTCGTCGTCGGTCGCGCCGCCGCTGCAGGGCGACGGCACGACTCCGGGCGGCGCTTCGTGGCCCGCGCCGCCCCCTGCTTCAGGGCCGGCGCCGGGCCTGCCCGCCAGCTCAGTGCAGGGTACGCCCTGACGGCGCTTCGCCGTCCTCGTCTTCGTCCTCGTCGACGATTTCGAGGCCTTCCGCGCCATGCGCGTGCTCATGCTCGATCTCGTCCTCGGTCGCTTCGCGAACGTCCTTGACCGTCAGCGCGAAACGCAGCGCCATGCCCGCGAGCGGGTGGTTGCCGTCGAGCACGACCTTGTCCTCGGCGATGTCGGTGACCGTGTAGATCAGCGAATCCACTTCCTCGTCGCCGTCTTCCGGCGTGCCTTCGAACTGCATGCCCACTTCGATCGGCTCGGGAAAACGATCGCGCGGCTCGATCTTCACGAGTTCGGGATCGTAGTCGCCGAACGCGTCCTGCGGCTCGAGCTGAATCTGCGCCTGGTAGCCAGGCTCCTGGCCGTCGAGCTGTTCCTCGATCTTGGGGAACGTGCCATCATAGCCGCCGTGCAGATAAACCATCGGCTCGTCGCTTTCCTCGATCAGATTGCCTTGCGCATCCGACAGCTTGTAAGTGACCGACACGACGGTGTTTTTTGCGATTTTCATCCAATTCTCCCAAATACAAGTCTCATTATACGATGCGCAACCGGTCTCAAGCCGAACCGCGGGATACCGCTGCCGCCCCGCTCGGCGCGCCGCCTTCCGATCTTCCCACGCCGCTGCTCGGCGGCCTCTCCCCGGCGCAATTCATGCGCCGCTACTGGCAGAAGAAGCCGCTGCTGATCCGTCAGGCGATCCCCGGCGTGAAGCCGCCGGTCACGCGCGACGCCCTGTTCGAGCTCGCAGCCGACTATGACGCCGAATCGCGACTGATCACCCATTTTCGTAACAAGTGGCAACTGGCCCACGGTCCGTTCGAGCCGGGCGCGCTGCCTGCCGTTTCGCGCAAGTCCTGGTCCTTGCTCGTGCAGGGGCTCGACCTGCACGTCGACGCGGCACGCGCGCTGCTCGACCGCTTCCGCTTCATCCCGGACGCGCGCCTCGACGACCTGATGATTTCGTACGCGACCGACGGCGGCGGCGTCGGCCCGCACTTCGACTCGTACGACGTATTCCTGCTGCAGGTCGAGGGCCGGCGCCGCTGGCGCATCGGTGCGCAGAAGGACCTGTCGCTGCAGCCGGACGTCCCGCTGAAGATCCTCGAGCATTTCGAGCCGAGCGACGAGTGGGTGCTGGAGCCGGGCGACATGCTGTACCTGCCGCCGCACATCGCGCACGACGGCGTGGCCGAAGGCGAATGCATGACGTGCTCGATCGGCTTTCGGGCGCCGTCCGCCGGGGAGCTGGGCGCGCAATTCCTGTACTACCTCGCGGAACGCGGCGGCCTGCGGGACGAGCGTGGCGACGCGCTTTACCGCGACCCGAAGCAGCCGGCGGTCGACACGCCTGCGCAACTGCCGCCGGCGATGGTCGAGCGCGTCGCCGAGATCGTCGATGCAATCCGCTGGCGCAAGCGCGACGTCGCCGAATTCCTCGGTTGCTACCTGAGCGAACCCAAATCAAACGTCGTATTCGAGCCGCCGGCGCGTCCGCTGTCGGAGGCCGCGTTCGTCGCACAGGCGTCGCGCCGGGGCGTGTATCTCGACAGACGGGCCGCATTGATGTATAACGCGCGCTCGTACTTCATTAATGGCGAGGAAGAACCGCTCGAGCAGGCCGGCGAATGGCTGCCCGAACTGGCCAATCTGCGCCACATGGAGGCGAAACGGTTTGTAACACTATCCCGGGTTCCCTCAATGACAGCCTTGCTGCACGAGTGGTATTGTGCGGGCTGGATACGGGTCGGAAACCGGATTTAGTGAGCCTCCCCGTATGCCCGTGCAGATCAAATTCTGTATGGGAAAGACAACGTATTGACCCCGCATTTGTCGACGGTCGATAGGAAAGTGCATATAATTTCCGCCCAAGCCGTAGGGAAGATTCACGCTCTAGAAGTGCGTCTCCACCAGCGGCCCAGGTCGGTGTTGGAGCACATTACCGGTATTGTTTCGCGCTGTTGCTTACCTTTAACCATAAAAGGACGTGATCATGAAGAAATCCCTCCTCGTAGCTTCCCTGTTGGCTGCTGTTGCACTGGCTGCTTGCAACAAGAGCGCTGATCAAGCTGCTTCGTCGGCTGCTAGCGACGCATCGGCTGCTGCTTCGTCGGCTGCTTCGGCAGTTGCTGGTGCTGCGAGCGACGCTTCGGCTGCTGCTTCGTCGGCGACGGCTGCTGCGAGCGACGCAGCTGCTGCTGTGGCGTCGGCTGCTTCGGCAGCGACGGCTGCTCCGGCTTCGGGCGCAAGCCAGTAAGCCTCAGCATCAGCTGAAAAAAAACCGGCCTTCGGGCCGGTTTTTTTACGTCTGTCGGTTACGCGCATCATTTCCGGCAGCCAGGCCGGCCAGGAGCCGTCCTGTACGCCCTACCTGCACCCGCTCAGCCGAGCGTCAGCCAGTCGAAGCCCGCGTCCTGCGTGGCCACGACGATTTCCTCCCCGTCCGTTCCCAGCACGCCGGCCAATGCCTGGCGGGCCAGCTCGGGCCGGTTGTTCTGCTGGCTCAGGTGCGCCGCGACCAAGTGCTGGAGGCGGCTGCGTTCGAGCGATGCGAGGATGCCCGCGGCGGCGTCGTTGCTCAGGTGGCCGTGATTGCCGCCGATCCGCGCCTTCAGCGACTGCGGATAGCGGCTCCCGGCGAGCATCTCGGTATCGTGGTTGGATTCGAGCACCAGCGCGTCACAACCGCTCAGAACGGCCGTGATATGCGGTGTGGCCATTCCGACGTCGGTCAGCACGCCGAGTCGGCTGCAACCGTCCATGAAGACGAACTGGAGCGGTTCCCGCGCGTCATGGGGCACCGTATAGGGCATCACGGCCAGATCGCGAATCGCGGCCGTCTCGTCGCCCCACAATACGTGGAGATCGACATCGGCTTCGTTCGCGCCCACCGCACGGGCCGTGCCCCAGCTCATGTAGAGCGGCAGCGACCCGCGCCGCGCGAGCGTCAGCGCGCTACCGACGTGGTCGCTGTGTTCGTGGGTGATGAGGATCGCATCGAGATCGTCGATGGCGAGATTCAGGCGGCCGAGGCGGCGCTCGACCTCCTTCGCTGAAAAACCGCAGTCGAGCAGCACGCGGGTGGTCGTCGTGCCGCTCGAGACCTCGACGACCAGCGCGTTGCCTTCGCTGCCGCTACCGAGGCTGGCGAAGCGCACGCGATCAGTTCAACTGTGCATGCAGCAGCGAAATGATCCGCTGCGCGTCCGACGAGTTGTCGACCTTGCCGTTCGCGTCGACCACCGCGACCTGCGTGCCGCCACTGCCCTGCGCGCGCACGTTGACCAGGTATTCCTTGCCCGGCTTGGCCGCCGACGGGCCGCCGTAGAACAGCTTGCCGAACAGCCCGTCGCGCTTGAGCTCTTCCATCGTGTTCGCGTAACGGACCGTGTACACGCCCTTCTCGCGGTCGCGATTGTCGACCGCGAAGTTGGTACGGTCGAGCGCGAGACCGACGCGCAGCCATGCACGGTCGAACGATTCCGCCAGCTGCAGCGTCGCGGCACCGCTGCTCGTATCGCTGACCTGCGCCGGCGCCGTCGCGGGACGCGCATCGGTCAGCAGCTGCTTCGCCTGCGCGTCGCTCAGGCCGAACTTCTGCATGAGCTTCGACAGGAACACGGCCTCGAGCACCGGATTGCGCGGACGCTCTTCCCAGCGCGACGACGTGCCGCCCTGCGGGCCGACCATCATTTCCTCCATCGCGCTGTGCGTGATCGAGATGTCGGTGTTGCCGTCCGGCGTACGGTTCACGAGCGTGCGGAAACGGTCGCGCGTGCCCGACGAGTAAGCGAAGTCGATGACCTTGCCGATCGTGCGACGGAACCAGTCGTCGGGAATGTTCGCGCGGTTCTCGGCCCAGTCGGTGGCCATGATGCCGGTCGACGGTGCGTCGGTCTTCAGCGAGAAGCCGTTCTCCTGCCAGAATTCCTTCAGGATCGGCCACAGCTGCTCGGGCGTGCGCCCGTCCACGACGAGCCAGCGGCGGTCGCCGTCGCGCTCGATATGCATGCCGAGCGGATCCTGCGCGCTCGGGACACCGTCGGTCGCGTTGCCGGCGGCGGTCGTCGCCCGCGGCGGCAGCGTGCCGAGACCGGCGTTGCTCGGCGGCGCGACGAACTGCTGGGTCGTCGGCACCGGCTTCAGGTCGCTCGGCACCGCGAGCGGCGGCGCCGAACCCGTGTTCTTGTAGTTGACCCGATCAGGAGCCAGATAATCGTTCAGCGTATCGCAGCCGGCGAGCGCGCCCAGCGCCAGCGCCACCACCGAAACCTGGATGGCGCGAGAGGAAAAGGCGAAACGTTTCATGAAATCCTTCGTCTTGCTAGAACGCTCGTCAGGAGCGGCGCCGGACGGAGCCGGCCGGTGCGGGTTGATGAGGGGTCGAGCCGGCGGCCGCAGGACACGGCCGCCTGAGCATCAGAGGACGCCGGCCTCGACGAGGGCCGAACGCACGACATCGTGACAGCGCTCGTCGAGCGGCGTGAGCGGCAGGCGGATGCCGCCCTGCATCTTGCCCATTGCCTGCAGCGCCCACTTCACCGGAATCGGGTTCGCCTCGACGAACAGGTTCTTGTGCAGCGACAGCAGCTTCATGTGCAGCTCGCGCGCCGTTGCGACGTCGCCGGCCAGCGCCGCGCGGCACAGGTCGCTCATCGCGCGCGGCGCGACGTTCGCCGTCACCGAGATGTTGCCGTGGCCGCCGAGCAGCATCAGCGCGATCGCGGTCGGATCGTCGCCGCTGTAGATCGCGAAATGCTTCGGCGCGACCTTGATCAGGTGCGCGGCGCGATCGATGTTGCCGGTCGCGTCCTTCACGCCGATGATGCCTGGCACCTGCGCGAGGCGCAGCGTCGTCTCGTGCGCCATGTCCGCGACCGTCCGGCCGGGCACGTTGTACAGGATCACCGGCAGGTCGACCGCTTCGGCGATCGTCTTGAAGTGCCGGTACATCCCTTCCTGCGTGGGCTTGTTGTAGTACGGCACGACCTGCAGCGTCGCGTCGGCGCCGACGGCCTTCGCATGCTTCGTCAGTTCGATCGCCTCGGCGGTCGAATTGCCGCCCGCGCCCGCGATGATCGGGATGCGCTTCGCCGCATGCTCGACCGCCGTGCGGATCATCAGGATGTGCTCTTCGACGTTGAGCGTTGCCGACTCGCCGCTCGTGCCGACCACGACGAGTGCGTCGGTGCCTTCCGCGATGTGCCAGTCGATCAGTTTGCGAAACGCCGGCAGGTCGAGACTGCCGTCTTCGAGCATCGGGGTGACGATCGCGGGGATGCTGCCGCGGATTTGAATGCCGTCTTGGGTGCCGTTAGCCATGAAACGCGATTGATTGATGTACCGGTAAACGTTGAGATTGTAGCGGATTAGCCGGGCAGTTCGTAACGTGGAATTCCCGCCCCCGCCGTCGGGGTCGCGCCCTCGCGTACCGCGCAGACGCGCTGCACGAACGCCTCGCGCGGCGCGGCGACGAATCCGTCCTCGTACGCGACCACCCGCAGGCGGCCGCGCACCGCGTCCAGCAGCTCGCCCGGGGCGAGCAGGAACGCGGGATTGGACGGCTTGCCGACCGTTTCGTTTCCTTGCGCGAAGGTTTCGTAGATCAGCACGCCGCCCGGCGCCACCGCATCGAGCAGTTGGGGCCAGAGCGGGCGATGCAGATAATGGGTGACGATCACTGCCGCGAACGACGCGCCGGCCGGCAGCGGCCAGGGCGCGCCCTCGAGATCGGCGTCGCGCACATCGACGCCGGGAATCGCGCGCAATGCGGCCAGCGCGGCCGGATCGCGGTCGAGCGCGACGACCGGATGCCCGTGCGACGCAAACCAGCGTGCATGGCGGCCGCCGCCCGCGGCAACGTCGAGCACCGCGCCGCCCGCCTGGACGAGCCGCGACCAGCGGGCGACCCAACGCGACGGTTCGATCTGGGCGACGTGGCCGCCCGCGGCGGCAATGACAGGTTCGCGCATGCCGTCAGGTCAGGTGTACGACAGGCCCATCGCCTCGCGCACGTCGCGCATCGTCTCGACCGCGTGCTTGCGCGCCTTGTCGCAGCCGTCCGCGACGATCGCACGCAGCAGCGACGGATCGTCCATGTACTTCTGTGCGCGCTCGAGCATCGGCTGCTGTTCGCGCAGGATCCCTTCGACGACCGGCTGCTTGCAGTCGAGGCAGCCGATGCCCGCCGAGCGGCAGCCGCTCTGCACCCACTGGTGCGTCGTTTCGTCCGTATAGACCTGATGCAGCTGCCACACCGGGCACTTGTCCGGATCGCCCGGATCGGTGCGGCGCACGCGCGCCGGATCGGTCGGCATCGTGCGCACCTTCTTCGTGATCGTCTCCGCATCCTCGCGCAGGCCGATCGTATTGCCGTACGACTTCGACATCTTCTGGCCGTCGAGGCCCGGCATCCGGGACGCTTCGGTCAACATCGCCTGCGGCTCGACCAGGATGATCTTGCGCGCGCCTTCGAGATAGCCGAACAGGCGCTCGCGGTCGCTCATCGACAGGCTCTGCGATTCCTGCAGCATCGCGCGAGCCTGTTCGAGCGCCTCGTCGTCGCCTTCCTGCTGATACGCGTTGCGCAGCTCGTGATAAAGCTTCGCGCGCTTGCCGCCGAGCTTCTTCGCGGCTTCGAGCGCCTTCTCCTCGAAGCCCGGCTCGCGGCCGTACAGGTAGTTGAAGCGGCGCGCGATCTCGCGCGTCATCTCGACGTGCGGCACCTGGTCCTCGCCGACCGGCACGAGCGAGCCGCGATACAGCAGGATGTCGGCCGCCATCAGCACCGGGTAGCCGAGGAAGCCGTAGGTCGACAGGTCCTTGTCCTTCAGCTTCTCCATCTGCTCCTTGTAGGTCGGCACGCGTTCGAGCCAGCCGAGCGGCGTGCTCATGCCGAGCAGCAGCGCGAGTTCCGCATGCTCGGGCACCTTGCTCTGGATGAACAGCGTCGCCTGCGCCGGATCGATGCCGGACGCGAGCCAGTCGATCAGCACGTCCCACACGTTCTTCTCGATGACCTCGGGTGTTTCGTAGTGCGTCGTCAGCGCATGCCAGTCGACCACGCAGAAGAAGCACGGGTACTCGGACTGCAGCTTCACCCAGTTTTTCAGCACGCCGTGGTAGTGGCCGAGGTGCAGCGACCCGGTGGGTCGCATGCCGGAGAAAATACGATCTGGGAACATGATTGTCGTTAGAAAAGCGAGGCGAAGGGAGACAGGATGGCGCTCAGCACGCCGGCCGCGGCGTTCACGAGCGGACGCAGCCAGAAGTTCGTCAGCACGCCCGTCATGACCAGCACGAGGACGATGATGAAACCATACGGCTCGATGCGCGACAGCGCGATCGATTGCTTCGGCGGCAGCAGCGCCGCCAGGATGCGGCCGCCGTCGAGCGGCGGCAGCGGAAACAGGTTCAGCACGCCGAGCACCAGGTTCGCGCTGACGCCGGCGTAGGCCATCCGCGTGAAGAACGGCTCGTCGATGCCGGCAGCGGGCAGCACGATGGTCAGCACGCCCCAGATCAGTGCCTGCACGAAGTTGCAGGCCGGGCCCGCCAGCGACACCCACAGGCTGCCCCAGCGCGGATCGCGCAAGTTGCCGAACGACACCGGCACCGGCTTCGCATAGCCGAACAGGAAAGCGCCGCCCGTCAGGAAATACATCGCGAGCGGGATCGCGATCGTGCCGATCGGATCGATGTGGCGCATCGGGTTGAACGACACGCGCCCCATCATGTAGGCGGTGTTGTCGCCGAGCAGGCGTGCGGCATAGCCGTGCGCGGCCTCGTGCAGCGTGATCGCGAAGATCACGGGCAGCGCGTAGACGGCGATGGTCTGTATCAGGGAAGCGTCCATATCGCGTTATTGTAACAAGCGCACTCGCGCAAAAATGAAAGGCGCTTACGCGGCCGAAAGCCCGAACGGTTCGAGCGCGCCGCGCCCCGCGCGCACGAGCTGCGGCTCGTCGCCCGTCAGATCGATCACCGTCGACGGCTCGCGCGGACACGCGCCGCCGTCGATCACGAGATCGACCTGCTTCTCGAGCCGCGCGCGGATGTCGTCGGGATCGTTGAGCGGCTCGTCGTCAGGCGGCAGGATCAGCGTCGTGCCGAGCAGCGGCTGGCCGAGCGATTCGAGCAGCGCGAGCGTGATCGCGTGATCGGGCACACGCAGCCCGATCGTCTTGCGCGACGGGTGCGACAGCCGGCGCGGCACTTCCTTCGTCGCCTGCAGGATGAACACGTACGGGCCCGGCGTCACCGACTTGATCTGCCGGTACTGACGGTTGTCCACCATCGCGAAGTTGGCCAGTTCCGACAGGTCGCGCACGAGCAGCGAAAGATGCTGCTTCTCGTCGAGGCCGCGGATGCGGCGCACGCGCTCGACCGCGTCCTTGTCGTCGAGGTGGCACGCGAGCGCGTAGCTCGAATCGGTCGGCATCGCGATCACGCCGCCCTTGCTGACGATGTCCGCGGCCTGCTTGATCAGGCGCGGCTGCGGATTATCCGGATGAATCCTGAAGAACTGGGACATGGGGACACGTAAAGAGGGAGAAGTCGGATGCGCGCCTGGGCGGCAGCGCCGGCGGCAAGCGGCCGCGGTACGTCAGAGCCAGCGCTCCCAGAGCGGTTTCAGGTCGGGCGGCAATGGCGGCAGGCTACCGAGCTCGATGCGGCCCTCGCCCGGCGCATGGAAATCCGAGCCGCGCGACACCTCGAAGCCGAAGCGGCGCGCGACGTCCGCGTATTCGCGGTACTGGTCGGGCGTGTGGCTGCCCGTAATGACCTCGATCGCGCGGCCGCCGAGATCGATGAATTCGCCGAAAAACGCATCGAATTCGACCGGCGTGTAGCGATAGCGGCCCGGGTGCGCGACCACGGCCTCGCCGCCCGCCGCGCGAATCCATGCAACGGCGTCGGAAAGCGTCGCCCAGCGGTGCGGGACGAACCCGGGCTTGCCGTCGCCGAGCAGGCGGTCGAACACGTCGGAGGTCGATTCGGCATGACCGTTCTCGACCAGGAAGCGCGCGAAGTGGGTGCGCGAGATCAGGTCGGGATTCGATACGTACTTGAGTGCGCCTTCGTACGCGCCGGGAATGCCGAGCGTCTCGAGTTGCGCGGCAATCGCCCGTGCACGGGCGGTGCGGCCGTGGCGCGTGCGGTAGAGGCCGTCCACGAGCGTCGGGTTCGACGGATCGATGTTCAGCCCGACGATATGCACGGTGCGCGACGCCCACGTAACCGAAATCTCGACGCCGCTCAGGTAGCGCATCCCCAGCGCCTCCGCCTCGCTGCGCGCCGCCGCCTGGCCGCCGATTTCGTCGTGGTCGGTCAGCGCCCACAGGGTCACGCCGCCGGCATGGGCGCGACGCGCGACGTCGGCAGGCGACAGCAACCCGTCGGAAACATTCGAATGGCAGTGGAGATCAGCGTTCATTGTCGGTATGGCAGGTGAAGCTTCATTCTACTGCAATGCGGCAATTGCGCCGCCCGCCTGCCCCGCCGCCGCCGCCGCCGGCCTACGCGCAAAACGCCTCGATCAGCGCCGCGATCTGCTCCGGCTGGTCATGATGAACCATGTGTCCGGCATCCTCGACGAGCTTTTCGCGCCAATCGGGGAACGCGTCGAAGCGCGCCTTGAACTCCGGCAGCGGGATGTCGCCGGCGAGATACGCGAGCGTCGGCGAATTGACGGCCTCGACGTGCAGCACCTTCGCGCGCACCTGCTTCCAGACGGCCATCACTTCGTCGAGCCGGTACAGCTGCGGGCCCGCCATCTTGTGCGCGGGATCCGCCAGCAGGTGGTAGAGGCCGTCGTCGCCACGCTTCGACCAGTGCCCGGCAAGGAATGCGGCCCTGCGCGGTTCGAGCCGCGGATTGGTCTTGATCAGCCGGGCCGCCACGTCGTCGAGCGACGCGTACGGGCGCAACACCGGCGGCTCGCGCAGCTCGTCGAGCCAGCCACGCAGCCGGCGCGGCGCCTGTTCGGCCCGCGCGGGGGCGAGCCCGAACCCTTCGAGGTCGACCACGCGCCGCACGCGCTCCGGGCGCGCGCCCGCATACAGGCACACGACGTTCGCCCCCATGCTGTGCCCGATCAGATTGACTTCGCCGGTGGGCGCATAGTGATCGACGAGCGCATCGAGGTCGCCCAGGTACTCGTGGAACCAGTAATGACCGCCGCCCTGCCTCGCGACCGGCCAGTCGGACAGGCCGAAGCCGCGCGCATCCGGCGCGATCACCTGCCAGTCGCCCGCAAGTGCGTCGACGACGAACTGGAACGATGCCGCGACGTCCATCCAGCCGTGCAGCATGAACAGCGTCGGCGCATCGGGCCGGCCCCAGCGCCGCACATGCAGCTTGACGCCGCGCACCGTGACGAAATCGGAAACAGAACTCGAGGCACTCATTGCAGCCGCCAAAAAAAGAATGGTCGTTCGATTATAGCGATGGCGCTTCCATTCCGGCGCCCGGCAGTCGAGGCAGCTCTCTAGCGCCGGCGCGTGGAATCGGCATGCGGACACCGCGGACATGCCGCCGAACGATCCGCGAGGCCGGCGCGGCGACAGCGTTCGCCCGCCCGTCGGCCCGCCGCGCTAACCGGCCACCTTGCCGTCCGCCGCGTCCTGCGCGGCGAGTTCGTCCAGCTCCGCCTGCTCGAACCCCGCGATGCGACGCGCGTCGAAATTGAACGGGCCGCGCAGTCGCGGCGCATGGTACTGCTCGGCGAGCTCGCGGTAGGCCGGCACCGGATCACGACCTGCCTCGTCGCACAAGTACCGGAACCAGCGATTCCCGATCGCGACATGGCCGATCTCGTCGCGCAGGATCACGTCGAGGATCGCCGCGGACGCGTCGTCGCCCGCCTGCACGAGCCGCGCGCGGATCGGCGGTGACGCGTCGAGCCCGCGCGCCTCGAGCGTGCGCGGCACGAGCGCCATCCGCGCGAGCACATCGGCCTTGGTCCGCTCGCACATCTCCCACAGCCCGTTGTGCGCGGGAAAATCACCGTATACATGCCCGAATCCGGCAAGCCGCTCGGAGAGCAGCGTGAAGTGATGGGCCTCCTCGGCCGCGACCTTCAGCCAGTCCGCATAGAATGCGTCGGGCATCCCGGCGAAGCGCCACACGGCATCGAGCGCGAGGTTGATCGCGTTGAATTCGATATGCGCGAGGGCATGCAGCAGCACCGCGCGCCCTGCGGGCGAGCGCATGCTGCGGCGCTCGAGCTGGCGCGGCTCGACGAGCGGCGGGCGCGCCGGACGGCCGGGCAGGTCGGTCGGTTCGTCCAGATCGAGCGCCGGTGCGATCGCGGCCTGCCCGGCCAGCAGCGCGTCATGCAGCGCGCGGACCCGAGCGGCCTTCGCGGCCGGCTCGGACATCCGCAGCGCGTCGAGCGCGGTGCGTCGCACGCAGTGCGGCGCAGCCATGAAAGTAGAAGGCTCCATGTTCATCAAGCGGGGGCACCGCCCGTGCGCATCGCGGGAGCGCATGCACGCGACGGTTTACAATATGCGTTTGTGCCGTCACGCAATGCGCCCGGCACGCCAGACGCGCCATTCTACCGGCGCCCATCACCGAAGAGACCAGGAGACTCCGTGACGATCTACAAACTGGGCGAGACGGCCCCGACGATCCACGAAAGCGTATTCGTCGCCGATACGGCGGCCATCATCGGCAAGGTCGTGCTCGAGGAAAACGCGAGCGTATGGTTCGGCGCGACAATTCGCGGCGACAACGAGACGATCGCGGTCGGTGCCGGCAGCAACGTCCAGGAAGGCGCGGTCCTGCATACGGATCCCGGCTTTCCTCTGACGATTGCCGAGAACGTGACGATCGGGCACCAGGCGATGCTGCACGGATGCACGATCGGCGAAGGTTCGCTGATCGGGATTCAGGCGGTGGTCTTGAATGGTGCGGTCATCGGCCGCAACTGTCTGGTTGGTGCCGGCGCGGTGGTGACGGAAGGCAAGACGTTCCCGGACAATTCGCTGATTCTCGGCGCCCCGGCGAAGGTCGTGCGCGAGCTGTCGGCGGACGACGTCGCGCGGCTGCGCGCAAATGCGAAGACGTACGTCGAACGACGCGCGCATTTCAAGGAGCAACTCGTGCGAATCGGCTGATTCGCGCGGATTTCAAGGAAGAAGAGTGAGCGACCAGTTACAGAAATTCATGTTCAATTCGGCACCCGTGCGCGGCGAGATCGTGTCGCTGCGCAACACGTGGCAAGAGGTGCTTTCCCGCCGTGACTACCCTGCCCCGGTGCGCACGGTGCTCGGCGAGATGATGGCCGCGTGTGCGCTGCTGTCCGCGAACCTGAAATTTCACGGCACCCTGATCATGCAGATCTTCGGCGACGGGCCGGTCCAGATGCTGGTCGTCCAGTGCGGCTCGGACCTGTCGATGCGCGCCACGGCCAAGTTCGCCGGCGACGTCGCGCAGACGATCGGCGACGACACGCACTTCGCGTCGCTCGTCAACGCGAGCGGCCACGGCCGTTGCGTGATCACGCTCGATCCGGCCGAGAAGCTGCCGGGCCAGCAGCCGTATCAGGGCATCGTGCCGCTGAACGGCGTCGACGGTCCGCTCGAATCGGTGTCGCAAGTGCTCGAGCATTACATGCATCACTCGGAGCAGCTCGACACGCGGCTGTGGCTCGCGGCCGATCGCGACCGCGCGGTCGGCATGCTGCTGCAGAAGCTGCCGGGCGACGGCGGCATCGTGCCGCGCAACGCCGAGACCGACGCCGACACGTGGGAGCGCGTCTGCACGCTGGGCGGCACGCTGTCCGCGAAGGAACTGCTCGAGGTCGAACCGGAAGTCGTGTTCCGCCGGCTCTTCTGGCAGGAAAACGTGCAGCACTTCGACCCGGCCGGTACGCGCTTCCAGTGCTCGTGCTCGCGCGAGAAGGTCGGCGCGATGCTGCGCATGCTCGGCCGCGACGAAGTCGACAGCGTGATCGTCGAGCGCGGTCACGTCGAGATCCACTGCGAGTTCTGCAACCAGCGCTACGAGTTCGATCCCGTCGACGTCGCGCAGCTGTTCGCCGCGCCGGAACTCGCGACCGGCATCACGCCCGCGACCGATCAGCGCCACTGAGTGAGCGGCGCGCCCGTGCGAGCCATGCGCGCGCGGGCGCATAATGACGCACGAGCGTCGCACGCACGGCTCAGGCGCCGGAGGTCCCGCCTTCGGCGCAAACCGCTTTCCGCTGTCGGCGCGCTGCTGGAGAAATTCATGAATCGCCCATTCCGCACCCTCGTCCTGACCAGTGTCGCCGCCAGCACACTGGCCCTCGCCGGCTGCGCGGTGCAGCCGCCTTCGTCGACGATCCTGAGCCGGCTGCCCGAACCGGGCGCATCGGGCGGCCAGCCGCCCGCGCTGTCGAGCGCGGAGCGCAAACGCTACGACGAAATCGACCGGCAGGTGCTGCGCGAGCAGAACGACGCGATGGCGGCCGAGGCAGCCGCGCGCGCCTGGGCGTATTACTCGCCGCCCCCCGTGACCGTCTATGGCGGCTATTACGGCGGCGGTTGGGGAAACCGGTGGGGCACCGGCATCGGTTATGGCTACGGTTACCCGGGCTGGTGGTGGTGATGCGTGATCGCGTCGACCGACTCGATTGAAGACTGACAGGAAATAAAAAAGCGCGGCATTTCCCGCGCTTTTTCAATGGTTCAGACACCCGCGCTCAGTGATGCGCGGCCTTGCCCTTCTCGCCGCCGTGATGCCGCGACGGCTTCGCGATCGATTGCGGGTTCGGCACGACGCGCACGGGCGCCGCGGACACCGTACCGCGCGTCGACGTGCTCGAAGGCGTGTTGTTCAGCGGCGCGGCCGGCGCATTCGGCGACACGAACTGCACGAATACTTCGCCGTCCTTGACCATGCCCATCTCGTAGCGCGCGCGCTCCTCGATGGCCGCGGTACCGCCCTGCAGATCCTGCACTTCGCCCGCGATCCGTTCATTGCGCAGCTTCTCGTCCGCATTCTTCTGCAGTTGATCGCCGAGCTGCTGGCGCAATTCGTGCACCCGCAACCAGCCGCCGTGTCCCCACCATAGGGGGTACTGAATGAGCGCCAGCAAGGCAATCAGGACGACAGTGACAAGCCGCATGTAGGAGACGCAGATATAAGAAGCGCCGCTCCGCGCAACATGCACAGAGCGGCGTCGAGATGACGAACCCGATAGTAGCGCGTTAGCGCAGGTTATAGAAAGCCGATTTGCCCGGGTAGCTCGCGATATCGCCGAGGTCTTCCTCGATGCGCAGCAGCTGGTTGTACTTCGAGATGCGGTCGCTGCGCGACAGCGAACCCGTCTTGATCTGACCGGCGTTCAGGCCGACCGCGATGTCCGCGATCGTCGAATCTTCCGTTTCGCCCGAGCGGTGCGAGATCACGGCCGTGTAGCCGGCGCGCTTCGCCATTTCGATTGCCGCGAACGTTTCGGTCAGCGTACCGATCTGGTTGATCTTGATGAGGATCGAGTTCGCGATGCCCTTCTCGATGCCTTCCTTCAGGATGCGCGTGTTCGTGACGAACAGGTCGTCGCCGACGAGCTGCACCTTCTTGCCGAGGCGCTCGGTCAGCAGCTTCCAGCCGTCCCAGTCGCCTTCGTGCATGCCGTCCTCGATCGACACGATCGGGAACTTGTCGGCGAGCGTCGCGAGGTAGTCGGTGAATTCGGCCGACGACAGTTGCAGGCCTTCGCCCGCGAGCTGGTACTTGCCGTCGTGGTAGAACTCGGATGCGGCGCAGTCGAGCGCGAGCAGCACGTCTTCGCCGGCACGGTAGCCGGCCTTCTCGATCGCCTGCAGGATCGTCGACAGGCACTCGTCGTTGCTGCCGAAGTTCGGCGCGAAGCCGCCTTCGTCGCCGACTGCCGTGCTCATGCCGCGGTCGCTCAGGATCTTCTTCAGCGCGTGGAACACTTCCGCGCCGCAACGCAGGGCTTCACGGAACGTCGGCTGGCTCACCGGGACGATCATGAATTCCTGGATGTCGAGGCTGTTGTTCGCGTGCGCGCCGCCGTTGACGATGTTCATCATCGGGACGGGCAGCTGCATCGCGCCCGAGCCGCCGAAGTAGCGGTACAGCGGCAGGCCGGCTTCTTCAGCTGCTGCCTTCGCGACGGCCATCGACACGGCCAGCATCGCGTTCGCGCCGAGGCGCGACTTGTTGTCGGTGCCGTCCAGCTCGAGCAGCGTCTTGTCGAGGAACGCCTGTTCCGACGCGTCGAGGCCCATGATGGCTTCGGAGATTTCGGTGTTGATGTGCTCGACGGCCTTCAGCACGCCCTTGCCGTTGTAGCGGCCGGCTTCGCCGTCGCGCAGTTCGATCGCTTCACGCGAGCCGGTGGATGCGCCCGACGGCACCGCCGCGCGGCCCATCGTGCCCGATTCGAGCAGCACGTCGCATTCGACGGTGGGGTTGCCGCGCGAATCCAGAATCTCGCGGCCGATGATATCTACGATTGCACTCATGGGTTTCCTCTGAGAATGACGATGGATTCTTCAAACTGCGATGGCACGCGCGCCGAAACCGCCTACGCTACTGACGCGCGAAGCCGCCGCAAGGTTCATTCGATCTTTAGTTGAAATCGTTTTCCAGGAACGGATTGCGCTTCACCGCCTGGTCGAGCGTGACGAGGGTCTCCAGCAGCGCGCCCATCCGGTTCAGCGGCACCGCGTTCGGGCCGTCGGACTTCGCTTCGGCCGGATTCGGGTGCGTTTCCATGAACAGGCCCGCGACGCCCGTCGCGACCGCGGCACGCGCGAGCACCGGCACGAATTCGCGCTGGCCGCCCGAGCTCGTGCCCTGCCCGCCCGGCAGCTGCACCGAGTGGGTCGCGTCGAACACGACCGGCGCGCTCGTCTCGCGCATGATCGCGAGCGAACGCATATCGGACACGAGGTTGTTGTAGCCGAACGAGACGCCGCGCTCACACGCCATGAAGCGGTCTTCCGACAGACCGGCTTCACGCGCCGCGTCGCGCGCCTTGTCGATCACGTTCTTCATGTCGTGCGGCGCGAGGAACTGGCCCTTCTTGATGTTGACGGGCTTGCCCGAGCGCGCGCACGCGTGGATGAAGTCGGTCTGGCGGCACAGGAACGCGGGCGTCTGCAGCACGTCGACGACCGATGCGACCTGCTCGATCTCTTCGATCGAATGCACGTCGGTCAGCACCGGCAGGCCGAGCTGGCGCTTCACCTCGCCGAGGATCCGCAGCCCCTCGTCCATTCCGAGGCCGCGAAACGACTTGCCCGAGCTGCGATTCGCCTTGTCGTAGGACGATTTGTAGATGAACGGAACGTTCAGCTTCTCGCAGATCTCCTTCAGGCGGCCCGCCGTGTCGATCGTCATTTGCTCCGATTCGACGACGCAGGTACCCGCGATCAGGAAGAAAGGCTGGTCGAGACCGACCTCGAAATCGCACAGCTTCATGCTTGCACTCCACGCGCCTGCTTGTTGGCGAGCGCGGCTTCGACGAACGACTTGAACAGGGGATGACCGTCACGCGGCGTGGACGTGAATTCCGGGTGGAACTGGACGCCGACGAACCACGGGTGCATCGAACGCGGCAGCTCCATCATTTCCGGCAGATCCTCGCTCGGGGTACGGGCGCTGATGATAAGGCCGCCGGCTTCGAGCTGGGGCACGAAGCGGTTATTGACTTCATAACGGTGGCGGTGGCGCTCGTTCACGTCCTTGCCGTAGATCTCTTCGGCCATCGTGCCGGGCTTGATCGGACAACGTTGCGAGCCGAGGCGCATCGTGCCGCCGAGATCGGATTCCTCGGTGCGCGTCTCGACCTTGCCTTCGCGGTCGTACCACTCGGTGATCAGCGCGACCACGCGTTCCGGCGTGTCCGGATCGAATTCCGTGCTGTTTGCCTGCTTCATGCCGACGACGTCGCGCGCGAATTCGATCACCGCGAGCTGCATGCCGAGGCAGATGCCGAGGTACGGCACCTTCGACTCGCGCGCGTAGCGGATCGCGGCGATCTTGCCTTCCGTGCCACGACGGCCGAAACCGCCCGGCACCAGCACGGCGTCGAGATGCTTCAGGCTGTCGACACCGTTCGTCTCGATCTCTTCCGAGTCGATGTACTCGATGTTGACCTTGGTCGACGTGTGCAGCGATGCGTGGCGCAGCGCCTCGATCAGCGACTTGTACGACTCGGTCAGGTCGACATACTTGCCGACCATGCCGATCGTGACTTCGTGCTTCGGGTTTTCCAGCTTCTCGACGAGCTCCGACCACATGCTCAGGTCGGCGTCCTTCGGCGACAGCTTCAGTTCCTCGCAGATGATCCGGTCGAGGCCCTGGTCGTGCAGCATCTGCGGAATCTTGTAGATGCTGTCGGCGTCCCACACCGAGATCACGGCATCTTCCGGCACGTTCGAGAACATCGAGATCTTCTTCGATTCGTCGTCGGGGATGCGGCGATCCGCACGGCACAGCAGCACGTGCGGCAGGATGCCGATCTCCCGCAGCTTCTGCACGCTGTGCTGGGTCGGCTTCGTCTTCAGCTCGCCGGCCGTCGCGACGTACGGCACGAGCGTCAGGTGCACGAAGCACGCGCTGTTGCGGCCGAGGCGCAGGCTCATCTGGCGCGCGGCCTCGAGGAACGGCAGCGACTCGATGTCGCCGACCGTGCCGCCGATCTCGACGATCGCGACGTCCGGCTCGCCGCAGGTGGCCGATGCCGCCCCGCGCTCGATGAACGCCTGGATTTCGTTCGTGATGTGCGGAATCACCTGCACGGTCTTGCCGAGATAGTCGCCGCGGCGTTCCTTGCGGATCACCGATTCGTAGATCTGGCCGGTCGTGAAGTTGTTGGCCTTGCGCATCTTCGTGCTGATGAAGCGCTCATAGTGGCCGAGGTCGAGGTCGGTCTCCGCTCCGTCTTCCGTCACGAACACTTCGCCGTGCTGGAACGGGCTCATCGTGCCGGGGTCGACGTTGATGTAGGGATCGAGTTTGAGGAGGGTGACTTTCAGACCGCGCGATTCGAGGATCGCGGCGAGAGAGGCGGCGGCAATACCCTTGCCGAGGGAAGAAACTACGCCGCCGGTGACGAAAACATATTTGGTCATCGCTGGATGCTCGCGGGAAAAACGGATTATACCGTAAAGCCCGCCCTTCTCTCAGCAATTGACGCGATGATCGCGCCCTTTCGCGCTGTGCCGCGCCAGCCGTGCGCGCCGGGGCGCACCGGCCGGCCGGTCGGTGCAACCGCGCACGCCGGCCCGGTGCACCGGGCCGATGCGTCAGGCGCTTTTCGCGAGCGCCGCGCTGTCGCGCGGCACGCCGCCCTCCGCCGTTTTCAGCGAACTCAGCATCCGCTGCAATGCGCGGGCCGTCTCGATCGGCCGCTCCATCGGGAACAGGTGGCTGCCCTCGAGCCATTCGATGCGCCCGCGCGCCGCGCGACGCGTCGCATCGAGCCCGACCTGCCGCACTTCGCGCGAGCGCGTGCCGGCGAGAAAGCCGAGCGGCACCGGCGCGCCGTGCGCGAGCCGCGGACCGAGCGTATGCGGCAGTGTCCGGTAGATCAGGTATTCGACCTGCCGGTCGAACGCGAGCACGCGTTCGCCGTCGGCGCCCGCCTGTGGAATGCCGTAGTCGATGTAGTCGGACAGCATCCGCTCGTCCCAGCGCGCGAACGCGGGTTTCTCGTGAAAATGCCGCCAGGCTTCGTCGCGGCTCACCCAGCGCGTGCGCCGGTTGCGCGTCGCGGCCGCCGGCGACAGCCGTTCGTCGAGGCCGGCCCACTGGCTCGCGCGCAATGCGCCGGCGCGCCATCCCGCGATGATCGGCGAATCGATCATCACCACGCCGCGCACCCAGTGCGGCTTCTTCAGCGCGGCCATCAACGACAGGTAACCGCCGAGCGAATGGCCGACGAGCCAGACCGGGCGCTCGTAGCGGCTGCCGATGTCGTCGAGCAGCTGCTCGACGAGATGCGGCCAGTCGCGCGTCACCGGGTAGCGGCGGTCGTGACCGATGCGCTCGATGTAGCGCAGCTCGTAGTCGTCTGCCAGCTCGGCGAAGATCGTCCGGTACGTCGATGCCGGAAAACCGTTCGCATGCGAGAAATGGAGGATGTCCTTCAAACGCCGATGTCTCCTTTGTCGACCGGAGTCAGCGCGCTCGAGCTGACTCCGGTCCCATGCTTCGCGGTCGGCCGGGGCTGGCCCTTCAGCACCACCTCCGGCCTCCGCCTTCTTGACCCGCGCCGTCGAGCCGCTCACCGGTCCATCCAGTACCGCCGCTGCGCATCGCGATGACGCTCGAACGCGAAACCGCCGCCCGCCGGGGCGATGTCGAACCTCACGGCCCCGTCTCGATCGGTGCGCGGCAGCGGAATCCCGCGCGTTTCGTAGCGCGCGAGGACCGTCCGGTGCGGATGCCCGAATCGATTGCGATAGCCTACAGGAAATACCGCGACGCGCGGCCCGACCGAATCGAGGAAAGGCTCGACCGACGACGTGCGGCTGCCGTGGTGCGGCACGACGAGGATCTGCGCGGCCAGCGCGTCGCGCGCATCCTCCACCAGGCGGCGCTCGGCGCGTGCCTCGATGTCGCCCGTCAGCAGCGCCGACGTGTCACCCGCGTCGATGCGCAGCACGCACGACTTCTCGTTCGAGGAACCCGCGCCGGCAACGCCCGGCGGCCACAACATCGTGAATACGACGCCGTCCCAGACCCACCGCTGTCCGGCCGCGCACGGCAGCCGATCCGCCACGCCGGCCGCATGCGCGTCGCGCCACAGCCGGTGCCGCGGCGCAATGCCGGCGAGCAGCTGGCGGACCTCGGCGGCCGCATAGACGGCCGCCGCGCCGCCCGCGTGATCGGCGTCCGCATGACTCAGGACGAGCGAATCGACGGTACGGATTCCGCGGGCACGCAACGCCGGCGCGACGATCCGCGCACCGGCATGGGTCGACTCCGCCCCCGGTCCCGCGTCGAACAGCAAGGTCCGGCGCGCGGTCTCCACCAGCACCGACGCGCCCTGCCCGACGTCGAGCACGGTCAGCCGGAAGCCGCCGGGCGGCGGCGCATCGGGTGCCGGCGCGACCAGCGGCAGCCATGTCATCGGCGCCGCCCAGCGCAGCGGCCAGCCGCGCGGCATCAAGACCCACGCGACACCCACGCACGCAAGCGCCAGAACCGGCCAGTCGGGCATGCGCAGCCAGAACACGCCGGCCGGCCAGTCGGCGAGGTGCCGGAGCAGCGCCATCATCGGTTCGAGCGCCGCATGCGCGAGCCGGAACGCATACGCGTCCAACGGCGCGGGCAACCCGATCCCGGCGAGCACGATCGGCGTCACCACGGCGCTGACCCACGGGATCGCAAACGCATTGCCGAACGGGCCCGATATCGAGATCTGAGCGAACCACGCGGCCGTCAGCGGCGCAAGACCGATCGTCACCGCGTACTGCACGCGTGTCGCCTCCGCGACACGGCGCCCGGCACGCTTGCACCACGCGCGCAGGCGGTGCCAGCGGTCGACCGTGGCAGCGCCGTCCGTCCCGCGGTCGTCGCCGCCGTCGAATTCGCGCACCGCGCGCCAGCCCGCCACGGCCATCAGGATCACGGAGACCGCGCCAAAAGACAGCCAGAACCCGGCCGACACCACCGCCCACGGATCGACCAGCAGCACGCCGCCGAGCGCCGCGCACAACACGGCGGACGGCGGCACACTGCGTCCGGCGAGATAGCCAGCCGCCCCGGCCGCGATCATCCACCACGCGCGCTGCGCCGGCACGTTGAACCCGGCAAGCGCCGCATAGCCGGCGGCGGCCGTCAGCGCCGCCACCGAAGCCGCATACGGCGCAGGCATCGCGAGCGCCGCGGCATGTCCGCGCCAGCGCAGACGCCGCCAGACCCACGATACGATCCCGCCCGCGAGCGCGCCGACGAGCCCGACGTGCAGGCCCGAAATCGCGACCAGATGACTCGTGCCGGTATTGCGCAGCACGCGCCATGCGTCGTCGCCGATGCCGGATTGATCGCCGACCGCGAGCGCGGTCACGATGCCGCGATGGCGCGCGTCGCTGCCGAGCGCGTCACCGATACCGTTGCGCAGCGCGTCGCGCAGCCGATCGATCGATGCGCGCCATCCCGATGCCCGCGCATCAAGCAGCTCCGCCCGCTCGGGCGCGACCACATAGCCGATCGCGCGAATGCCCGCGGCAAGCCACGCCGCCTCGCTGTCGCGCACGCCGGGATTCGCCTCGGCATGCGGGCGCTTCAGGCGCACGACGAGACGCCAGCGCTGCGCGGCGCGCAAATCGGGCATCGCGTCGCGTGCTGCGCGCGCGCCGTACGTGCGCCACGACAACCGGATCAGCGGAGGGAAACGGGCCAGCCCCGCATCGTTCGATTCGACGGCCAGCAGCAGTCGCGCGCCGGTCTCGTCGATCACGGGCAACCCGCGGATCACGCCCGTGACGACGATGTCGCGCCCTTCCCGCTCGACAGGCAGGCTGTCACGCAGCCGCCATTCGGCACGTGCGGCCGCATAGCCGAATCCGATCGCACCGGCGGCGCAAGCGCACAGCATCCACCGGAGCGCGACGATCGCGCGGGTTCGACGGCGCCGCGCACACCCTGCGAGCAGCGCGCCGCAACCGGCCAGCACGACCGCCCCGCCTACCCAGCCGCCCATGCCCGGCAACGCCGCCTGCCGCTGCAGCACGACGACGCCGAGCGCAAACGCGATCCACCACACGCGCATCGCACCTCCTCGTCGACCTGGCGCCGCCGTCGATGCGGCACCTTCCGGCAACGATTATGCGGACGAAAGTGCGAGGCGCGGCAGCGCGGCGAGCGCGTTAGCCGTTGTGGATAGGGACAGCGCGTGCGCGTCGATCCCGCGCAGTTCGGCGAGCACGCCGCCGATGCGCGGCACCTGGTCGGGCGCGTTGCGGGACTTGTACGCCCACTCGGGCGCGATGTCGGGCGCGTCCGTCTCGACGACGATCGCGTCGAGCGGCAACTGCGCGGCGAGCCGCCGGATCTGCAACGCGCGTCCGAACGTCACGTTGCCGCCGAAACCGAGATGCAGCCCCTGCGCGAGATATGCATCGGCCTGCTGGAAACTGCCGTTGAACGCATGCGCGATGCCGCGCCGCACGCCGAAGCGGCGCAGCCCGGCGAGCACGCGGTCCTGCGACTTGCGTACGTGGCACAGCACCGGCAGGTCGAATTCGCGCGCGAGCTTGAGCTGCCCCTGATAGAAGAATTGCTGGCGCTCCTCGTCGAGGCCGGGCACGAAGTAGTCGAGACCGATCTCGCCGATCGCGACGAAGCGCGGATCGTCGAGGCTCGCCTCGATCTCCATGCGCAGGCGGTCGAGATCCTCGTCGCGCGCGTGCGGCGTATACATCGGATGGATGCCGAGCGCGTAGACGGCACCCGGCGTGCGCTGCGCCAGTTCGCGCACGGTCGTGAAATTGTCGCGTCCGATGCTCGGAATCACGATGCGCGACACGCCGGCCGCGCGCGCCGCGTGCGCGACGGCGTCGCGGTCGGCGTCGAACTCGGCGGCATCGAGATGGCAATGCGTATCGATCCACATGGCGGCTTTCCTGCGCCCTCGCCGCCGCGCCGGGACTCGCCCGGCGGCACGGCGGAGCGTTCGTTCACACCGGCAGCGCCGGCTCCTCGTGCAGCACGCCGTCGCGCAGGCGCATGATGCGGTCGCAGCGCGCCGCGAGCTCGGGATCGTGCGTGACGATCACGAAGCTCGTTTCGAGCGTCTCGGACAGTTCGAGCATCAGGTTGAATACCGTGTCGGCGGTCGTGCCGTCGAGGTTGCCGGTCGGCTCGTCGGCGAGTACGCAGGCGGGCTTCGTCACCAGCGCACGCGCGATCGCCACGCGTTGCCGCTCGCCGCCCGACAGCTCGCCCGGCCGATGCTTCGCACGCGGCCCGAGACCGACGCGTTCGAGCATCGCCTGTGCCTGCGCGCGTGCATCCTCGGTCGTCATCCGGCGGATGCGCAGCGGCATCGCGACGTTGTCGAGCGCGGTGAATTCCGGCAGCAGGTGATGGAACTGGTAGACGAAGCCGAGCGCGCGGTTGCGCAGCTCGTTGCGCTCGCGCTCGGCGAGTTGCGTAAACGGCTTGCCGAGCAGCGACACTTCGCCCGCGCTCGGTTCGTCGAGGCCGCCCAGCACGTGCAGCAGCGTGCTCTTGCCGGAGCCCGACGCGCCGACGACCGCGAGCTTCTCGCCGCGCCGCACCGTCAGCTCGGTGTTGTTGAGCACCTGCACGTTGAAGCCGCCCTGCACGAACGCCTTCGTGATCCCGCGCGCCTGAAGCACGTATTCCTGCATACCTGCCGAATCCTGTCTGATGGGTTGTCGTGAATCCGCCAATGCGGTCGCGCGATCATTCATAGCGCAGCGCCTCCGCCGGCTTCACCTTCGCGCCGCGCCAGCTCGGATAGAGCGTCGCGACGGCCGACAGCACGAACGCGATCAGACCGATCTTGATGACGTCGCCCGCGACGAGCTCCGACGGCAGCTCGCTGATGAAGTACACCGACGGCGGCAGGAACTGCACGCCGAACAGATGCTCGATCATCGGGATCAGCCACGGAATGCTCCACGCGATCAGGCAGCCGAGCGCGACGCCCGACGCGGTGCCGACGAAGCCGATCGTCACGCCCTGCACGACGAAGATCTTCATGATCGAGCCTGGTTGCGCGCCGAGCGTGCGCAGGATCGCGATGTCGGCCTGCTTGTTGGTCACCGTCATCACGAGCGACGACACGAGGTTGAACGCGGCCACCGCGATGATCAGCGTGAGGATGATGAACATCATCCGCTTCTCGATCTGCACGGCCGAGAACCAGGTCTTGTTCTGCTGGGTCCAGTCGCGGATGTACAGGCTGCCCGACAGCGTATGCGACAGCTCGACCGCGACCTGCGGCGCCTTCTGCATGTCGGTGAGCCGCAGCCGCACGCCGGTCGGCGCGGACATCCGGAACAGCGCCTCCGCATCGCGGATGTTGATCATCGCGAGCGTGCTGTCGTATTCGTAGTGGCCCGACTCGAACACGCCGACCACCGTGAACTGCTTGAGCCGCGGCATCATCCCGGCCGGCGTGATCGTGCCTTCGGGCGCGACGAGCGTGACCTTGTCGCCGACCGTCACGCCGAGGTTGCCGGCGAGCGCATCGCCGAGCACGATGCCGAACTGGCCGGGCACGAGCGCGGTGAGCTGGCCCGCCTTCATGTCCTTGCCGATGTCCGACACCTGCGGTTCGAGCGACGGCTCGACGCCGCGCAGCATCACGCCGCTCACCGCGTCCTGGCGCGTGAGCAGCGCCTGCGCGTCGACGTACGGCGCCGCGCCGATCACCGACGTATTGCGGCGCGCTTCCTGCGCGGTCAGCTGCCAATCGGGCATCGAGCCGGTCGGCGAGAATACCTCGACGTGCGCAAGCACCGACAGCATGCGGTCGCGCACTTCCTTCTGGAAGCCGTTCATCACGGACAGCACGACGATCAGCGCCGCGACGCCGAGCGCGATCCCGAGCATCGAAACGAGCGCGATGAAGGAAATGAAGCCGTTGCCGGTCGTGCGTTTGCCGGCGCGTGTGTAGCGCCAGCCGATCTGCCATTCGTACGGAAGTTTCAAGCGAATCCTTTCTGCTGGTTACGGCGGGGATGGCGGCCCGTGGCCGGAGCGCCGTCCGGCGGCGGCCGGCCGCCCGGGCACGGCCGAAAAAACGGTCGCCGGACGCAATCGGGCCGTCCGCCGGCCCGATCACGCGCGCAGTTTGCCATACAATGCGCACCATCATGCACGACCGACGCCTCCATTTTCTCGTTCCGTTCGCGCTGCCGTCGGCGGCCGATGCGACCTCGTCCCTGCACACGCTGGACAGCCCCGCGCTCGAAAAGTTGCTCGCCCGCGCAAGCCTCGTCGAGCGCGTGGCCGGCGAGGACTTCCAGCGCACGCTGCCGCACGAACGCTGGCTGGCCCGCCAGTTCGGCGCGGCCCAGGGCAACGCCGCCGACGAGGCGCCGCTCGCGCCCTACATGCTGCTGGCGGACGGCGGCGAGCCGGGCACCCAGGCCTGGGCGTGCGTCGAACCCGTCCACGTCGAAATCGCTCACGACCACCTCGTGCTCGTCGACCCGGCGAGCCTCGCGCTCGACGACGGCGACGCCGCCGCCTTGCTGGCGGTCGCGCGCCCGCTGATCGAGGAGCTCGGCGTGCGGCTGGAGGCGCCGCAGCCGGCGCGCTGGTACCTGTCCAGCGAGCAGCTCGCCCGCCTCGCCGGCGCAGCGCCGCTGCGCGCGAGCGGCCGCAACATCGAGATCTGGCTGCCGCACGAAGCGCACACCGGCGAACGCTCGCGGATGTGGATGAAGCTGCAGAACGAAGTGCAGATGGCGTGGTTCCAGCACCCGGTCAACGAAGCGCGCGAAGCGCGCGGGCTGCCCGCCGTCAATTCGATCTGGTTCCACGCGCAAGGCACGCTGAAGCCGGTCGGCAAGCCGTTCGCGCGCGTGCTGTCCGCGTCGCCCGCGGCGCTCGGCCTCGCGCGCGCCGCGCAAGCCGAAGCCGGCGGCGTGCCGACCGCACTCGACGCACTGCCCGCCGCAGCCGGCGCGACGCTCGTCGAGCTGCCCACGCTGTCCGCCCCGTACATCGAGCAGGACTGGCCACGCTGGCACGATGCGCTCGCCGCGCTCGAGCGCGACTGGTTCGCGCCATCCCTCGCCGCGCTGCAGAACGGCGAGCTGGCCGGCGTCGATTTCACGCTGTGCGGCGACACCAGCTCCGTGACGCTGCACGCGACGCGCGGCGACCTGCGCAAGTTCTGGCGCCGCCGCGCGCTGGCATCCCTGTTCGAATAACCCGACCTGTATGACCCGGATCGTTACCCGCCCCGTCGCGCCCGCCGACGCCGAAGCGCTCGCGCGCCACGGCCTCCACCCCGTCCTCGCGCGCCTGTATGCATCGCGCGGCGTGCAGTCCCCGACCGACATCGAGACGGCCCTCGCGCGCCTCGTCCCGCCCACCGAACTGAAAGGCTGCGCGGACGCCGCGGCGCTGCTCGCCGACGCGATCGCCGACAAGCGGCGCCTGCTGGTCGTCGCCGACTACGACTGCGACGGCGCGACCGCCTGCGCGGTCGCAGTGCGTGGCCTGCGGATGTTCGACGCGCAGATCGACTACCTGGTGCCGAACCGCTTCGAATACGGCTACGGGCTCACGCCCGAGATCGTCGAACTCGCGGCCGCGCGCAAACCCGACCTGCTGATCACCGTCGACAACGGGATCGCGAGCGTCGCGGGCGTCGAAGCCGCGAACGCGCGCGGCATCGACGTGCTCGTCACCGATCACCACCTGCCCGGCGACGCGCTGCCCGCCGCGCGCGCGATCGTCAACCCGAACCAGCCCGGCTGCGCATTCCCGAGCAAGCACATCGCCGGCGTCGGCGTGATGTTCTACGTGCTGCTCGCGCTGCGCGCCGAGCTGCGCCGCCGCGGCGCGTTCGCGAGCAAGGAGGCCGAACCGCGCCTCGACGGGCTGCTCGACCTCGTCGCGCTCGGCACCGTCGCCGACGTCGTGCGGCTCGACGGCAACAACCGCGTGCTCGTCGCGCAGGGGCTGCAGCGCATCCGCAACGGCCGCATGCAGCCGGGCATCGCCGCGCTGTTCCGCGCGGCCGGCCGCGAGGCGCGCACCGCATCGGGCTTCGACCTCGGCTTCGGCCTCGGCCCGCGCCTGAACGCCGCCGGGCGGCTCTCGGACATGTCGCTCGGCATCGAGTGCCTGATCACCGACGACATCGGCCGCGCATGGGACCTCGCGCAGCAGCTCGACACGATGAACCGCGAGCGCCGCGAGATCGAGGCCGGCATGCAGCAGCAGGCGCTGGCCGATCTCGCCGACGTCGATCCGGCCGACGCGTGCACGATCACGCTGTTCAACCCCGAATGGCACCAGGGCGTGATCGGCATCGTCGCCGGGCGGCTCAAGGAGAAATTCCACCGCCCGTCGTTCACGTTCGCGCATGCGGACGAAGCCGGCACGCGGGTCAAGGGTTCGGGCCGCTCGATTCCCGGCTTCCACCTGCGTGACGCGCTCGACCTGGTATCGAAGCGCGAACCCGACCTGATCGTCGCGTTCGGCGGCCACGCGATGGCGGCCGGCCTCACGCTCGACACCGACAACGTGCCGCGCTTCGCGGCTGCATTCGAGGCCGTCGCGCGCGAGTGGTTGTCCGACGACGCGCTGGCGCGCGTGATCGAGACCGACGGCGAACTCGAGGAAGCGTATTTCACGCCGCAGTTCGTCGGGCTGCTCGACGAAGCCGTTTGGGGCCAGGGCTTTCCGGCCCCGCTTTTCTCCGGCGAATTCGACGTCGTGTCGCAGTCGCTCGTGAAGGAAAAGCACCTGAAGCTGCAGCTGGCGCGCGGCCGCCAGCGCTTCAACGCGATCTGGTTCAACCACACCGAGCCGCTGCCGGCGAGCGCGCTGATCGCGTACCGCCTCGTGGCCGACACGTGGAACGGCGTGACGCGCGTCCAGCTGATCGTCGAACACGCGGCCGGCTGAGCGCCGCCCGCCCGGCCAACCCGCCCGCGGCACGCGCGGGCCGCATGCGCGCCGCGCCGAACGGGGCCGCGGCGCGCATGCAAGCACGTTCCGCGTCACCGGGAAACCCCGCCGATCGGCTATAATTCCGCTTTTTTACGAAGCAAGAATAGCGAACGATCATGGAAGCGGAACGTCTCAACGCGATCGAAAGCTCCCTGCTCGACCTGCGCACGCGCGCGGGCGAGCTTCGGGGGTATCTTTGACTACGACGCCAAATCTGCGCGTCTGACCGAAGTCAACAAGGAACTCGAAGACCCGAACGTCTGGAACGATTCGAAGAACGCCCAGGCACTCGGCCGCGAGAAGAAGCTGCTCGAAGGCGTCGTCACGACGCTGACGGCACTCGATAGCGACCTGCGCGATGCGCTCGACCTGTTCGAGCTGGCACGCGAGGAAGGCGACGAAGACACCCTCGTCGCATCCGAAGACGACGCGAAGAAGCTCGAAGCGCGCGTCGGCGACATCGAATTCCGCCGGATGTTCTCGAACCCGGCCGACCCGAACAACTGCTTCATCGACATCCAGGCCGGCGCCGGCGGCACCGAGGCGTGCGACTGGGCGTCGATGCTGCTGCGCCAATACCTGCGCTACTGCGAACGCAAGGGCTTCAAGGCCGAAGTGCTCGAAGAGTCCGACGGCGACGTAGCGGGCATCAAGAACGCGACGATCAAGGTGTCGGGCGAATACGCGTACGGCTTCCTGCGCACCGAAACCGGCATCCACCGCCTCGTGCGCAAGTCGCCGTTCGACTCGTCGGGCGGCCGCCACACGTCGTTCTCGTCGGTGTTCGTGTATCCGGAAATCGACGACTCGATCGAAGTCGAGGTCAACCCGGCCGACCTGCGCATCGACACGTACCGTGCATCGGGCGCGGGCGGCCAGCACATCAACAAGACCGACTCGGCGGTGCGGATCACGCACATGCCGACCGGCATCGTCGTGCAGTGCCAGAACGACCGCTCGCAGCACCGCAACCGCGCCGAAGCGATGGCCATGCTGAAGTCGCGCCTGTACGAAGCCGAAATGCGCAAGCGCCAGGCCGAGCAGGACAAGCTCGAATCGAGCAAGACCGATGTGGGCTGGGGTCACCAGATCCGCTCGTACGTCCTCGACCAGAGCCGCGTGAAGGACCTCCGTACGAACGTCGAAATGAGCAACACGAAGGCCGTGCTCGACGGCGATCTCGACGACTTCATCAGCGCGAGCCTCAAACAGGGCGTGTAAGCGCCGCGGCGCGGCCCCTGCGGTCGCGCCGCCCTTCCCGTTGCGTTGCCGCACCCACTCCGAATTCCGACCATCATGACCGAACCGACCCAAACGCAGCCCGCCGTCGCGGCGGACGAAAACCAGATCATCGCCGAGCGCCGCGAGAAGCTGCGCGCATTGCGCGAGCAAGGCGTCGCCTATCCGAACGATTTCCGGCCGACGCATCACGCCGCCGATCTCCAGGCGAAATTCGCCGACTCGGACAAGGCCGCGCTCGAGGCGAACCCGGTCGAGGTATCGGTCGCCGGCCGCATGATGCTCAAGCGCGTGATGGGCAAGGCGAGCTTCGCGACGGTGCAGGACGGTTCGGGCCAGATCCAGTTCTTCGTGACGCCGAACGACGTCGGCGCGGAAACCTACGACGCATTCAAGAAGTGGGACCTCGGCGACATCGTCGCCGCGCGCGGCGTGCTGTTCCGCACCAACAAGGGCGAGCTGTCGGTCCAGTGCAAGGAGCTGCGCCTGCTGTCGAAGGCGCTGCGTCCGCTGCCGGACAAGTTCCACGGCCTCGCCGACCAGGAAATGCGCTATCGCCAGCGCTACGTCGATCTGATCGTCACGCCGGAAACGCGTGACACGTTCCGCGCGCGCACCAAGACCATCGCGTCGATCCGCAAGTTCATGGACAACGCCGACTTCATGGAAGTCGAAACGCCGATGCTGCACCCGATCCCGGGCGGCGCCGCGGCGAAGCCGTTCGTCACGCACCACAACGCGCTCGACATGCAGATGTTCCTGCGCATCGCGCCGGAGCTGTACCTGAAGCGCCTGATCGTCGGCGGCTTCGAGCGCGTGTTCGAGATCAACCGCAACTTCCGGAATGAAGGCGTATCGCCGCGCCACAACCCGGAATTCACGATGATGGAGTTCTACGCCGCGTACACCGACTACCGCTGGCTGATGGACTTCACCGAGCAGCTGATCCGCCAGGCGGCGATCGATGCGCTCGGCACCGCGACGATCCAGTACCAGGGCCGCGAGCTCGACCTCGCGAAGCCGTTCCACCGCCTGACGATCACGCAGGCGATCCAGAAATACGCGCCGCAGTACACCGACGGCCAGCTGTCGGACGACGCGTTCCTGCGCTCCGAACTGAAGCGCCTCGGCGTGGACGTGTCGCAACCGGCCTTCCTGAACGCCGGCATCGGCGCGCTGCAGCTCGCGCTGTTCGAGGAAACCGCCGAATCGCAGCTGTGGGAGCCGACCTACATCATCGATTACCCGATCGAGGTGTCGCCGCTCGCACGCGCATCGGATACGGTGCCGGGCATCACCGAGCGTTTCGAGCTGTTCATGACCGGCCGCGAGATCGCGAACGGCTTCTCGGAGCTGAATGATCCGGAAGACCAGGCCGCGCGCTTCAAGAAGCAGGTCGAGCAGAAGGATGCGGGCGACGAGGAAGCGATGTTCTTCGACGCCGACTACATCCGCGCGCTCGAACACGGGATGCCGCCGACGGGCGGTTGCGGGATCGGCATCGACCGTCTCGTGATGCTGCTGACCGACAGCCCGACGATCCGCGACGTGCTGCTGTTCCCGCACCTGCGCCGCGAAGACTGACGGCCGAGCCCGCGTGTGCGCCGCGCCCTGCGGCGCGCACGCGTCAGCTTTGTAACCACGCGTAAATCCCGCCCGCCGGCGTTCGCCGGTTTTCGATCCTCCCCCGTTTTATCTCCTCGTCGCGACGGCCTTCTCCGGGTTTTCCCTGTAACGCCCGCTGCCCCCGCGCTGCAATTCGTTACACCTTGATACGGTGCGACCCTCGCCCGTGGACGACACTCCTGTTGCGTCACCACGCATGACCACGGGACCAGAACGCGGCGCCGGAACGCCGAGTCTGCTCGCTCCCGAGCGTGGGATCCGGCCGGCACCAACGTGCGAAGCCAGGTCGACACCGGAGAGAACAAAATGGACAACCAGAATCAAACCACGCCGCAAAAGCAACGCCTTCACCCGCTCATCGCGACCGCGGCAGGCGCCGTGATCGTCGCGAGCCTCGCGGCCACCGCAGCGATCACGGGCATCTTCCCGAAGGCCAACAGCAACAATGCGCAGAACGGCCAGACCCAGGCCGCGCTGATCGCGTCGCAGCCGGCCGTCGATACGGCCGCTGCGGCCAGCGCCGCGCTCGCCGCGCAAGCGCAGCAGCAGGCAGCCGAACAGGCCGCGCAGCAGAAGGCGGCGGCCGAGAAGGCGGTGGCAGCCCAGGCCGAACCGAAGCCCGCGCCGCGCCCTGCCGCCACGCATCGCCGCCATACGCCGGCGCCGCAACCGCCGCAATACGCGCAGCAGCCGTCCGCGCCCGCGCAGGCGGCTTATTGCCAGACCTGCGGCACCGTCGTCGCGATCACGCAGACGCGTACGCCGGGCCAGAGCTCGGGGATCGGCGCGGTCGGCGGCGCGGCGGCCGGCGGCTTGCTCGGCAACCAGTTCGGTCACGGCAACGGCCGCACGGCAATGACGATCATCGGCGCGCTCGGCGGCGGTCTCGCCGGCAATCAGGTCGAGAAGCAGGTGCGCGCGGAAACCGACTACCAGGTGCAGGTCCAGATGGAAAGCGGCGCGACGCGCACGTTCACGTACCACAACCCGCCGCCGTTCGGCCAGGGCCAGCGCGTGCGGATCGAGAACGGGACGCTGGTCGGCGCGTAACGCCTGACGTCTCGCCGGGCGGCCCTTGCGCCGCGCCGGAAATGAAAAAGGCTCGTGATGCTTCACGAGCCTTTTCTGTTTGCGGTGACCCGTCCTGAAATAGGTTGACACTTTTTCGCCGAGACGAAGAGGTGGCAATTGGAACAAGGGATCAAGCGGACG
>NZ_LOSU01000053.1:0-4458 GCF_001522185.1 Burkholderia sp. RF2-non_BP3
TGCGCCGCTGTTTCATTTGCAACACCTCCACTGCTTACGCAGCGTCTAGTGTGTTGCATCGACCGGTTGAATCCACCATCGATTACGGTCGCCTACGCGATCGACGCAGGCGAGGTCGAGTCGCTCGGCAAGATCGGCACAACCCAAACGGAGATCGATCGGCTGTGCAAGCGACTGCAGTCGAAAGCTTCACACGTGCGTGTGGTTTATGAGGCTGGTCCGTGCGGCTACGGGCTGTACCGGCAACTGACGGAGCGCGGCTTCGAGACTATGGTCTGTGCGCCATCGCTAATTCCCAGGAAACCCGGCGAGCGCGTCAAGACAGACCGGCGCGACGCCGCAAAGCTCGTGCGCTCTCTTCGCGCAGGCGACCTGTCGGCCGTGTACGTCCCTACTGTCGAAGACGAAGCCTTCCGGGATTTGGCCCGGGCATGGGCAGTGGCCAAGGAAGATTTGCGGCAGGCCAGGCAGCGCCTGAAGTCGTTTCTGCTCGCACATGGCGTAGGTTATACAGGCCGTGCGGACTGGAGCGAATCGCATCGACGCTGGCTCAGCGGCTATTCGTTCGCTAACGCGTGGCAACAACTGGCATTTGAAGAGCATCGACGCACGATCGAGGATCGACTTGTGCAGTGTGGACGACTGGAGGCGGCGTTGCGCGATGCAGTCATCAGCTGGCGCTTTTACCCTGTGGTGCTGGCTCTGCAGGCGATGCGCGGCGTGCAGTTTGTTACGGCTGTCGGCATGGTTTCGGAGCTGGGTGACCTGTCGCGCTTCACGCACCCACGTCAGCTCATGGCGTGGCTCGGTGTGACGCCCTCGGAGCATTCGTCGGGCGGCAAGCGACGCCAAGGCAGCATTACCAAGACCGGCAACAGCTATGCCCGCAAGCTACTTGTGGAGGCAGCCTGGAGCTATCGGCACGTGGCACGCGTTGCCCCGCAGATCCAGCAGCGACACGAAGGGCTCCCCAAAGCGATTATCGATCGTGCATGGGATGCGCAGTTGCGACTGTGCCGGCGATATCACAAGCTCGTGGCCCGCGGCAAGAATGCCAACATCGCGGTCGTCGCCGTTGCGCGCGAGTTGGCCGGCTTCATCTGGGACATCGCCCGACTCGCGATGGCGCTTGCATTGCCGCGCGGCATGCAGTCCGCATGAGACCGGCGACAGGTCGATATGGATGAACGATGAACTGATCATGGAGGGAGTTTCCTGAAGGCGGCGTAGCCCGGTATTCGAGCAATCCGCGTCTCCACTTCGCAACGGGCAGTCCCCGACTTGCGTTTTAAGAAAGCGGCAGGCTCATGAGACGGAACTCTGTAATGCGGTAACCAACCCGCGTATGTCAGTGTGATCCACCGTCGAGCATTACTGCTACGTCGCCCTCAGGAAATTCGAACACCTATGGAAAGAGATTGAAAACCGATCGTACTTGACACGGAAAGTCATATCAGTGGACAAGACCGGGTCGGCGCGCACCAGTTGGGTGTCGCAGACGGTCGCCTGGAGCGTCGCAAGCAGGCCACGCTCTGCCTCCGCCCAGATCGCTCGCCCGAGGTCCAGTAACATTCGCTCGGCGGGAATCAAGAGCCGCCTCTCGTACAGCCAGTGGTACGCATGCTGCACCAGTTCGTCGAGCGCCAGCGATTCGGCAGCATCTTGCCGCATCCACGCTTAGAGGCCGGGCCATTGGTCAGCGCCCATCGATGTCAGGCCGAGGTATTCGCACGCACGCCGACACCTGATGCTCGTATCGAGTCTTATAGCGTTGGTAGGTCGTGCGCAGCGACGCGATCAACGGTACCGGCAGGCCGAGTCGCTCGTCGACATAGCGTAGCAGTTGCCGTGGCAAGGTCCCGACATGATCCAGCGTGTGGCCGCTGGCCCGCAGAAAGACCAGTTGGATGGCGGCACCTGAGCGGCGATCGCGCCAGAAACGTTCACTGATCGCGGCCAAGTCGCTGTCGCCCAACGCAAAGTAACGCTCGACGTTGAACTCCGACAGTCGCGGGGGCAAGCGATCCTGCCCCACATACCGAAATTCCAAGCTTGGCATCTACTGTCTCCCGTCACGGTCGCAATTGAAAATTGCGGGTAGGTAGCTTACTGGATATCCCGGTCACGACTGTCGACGATAGTCAGAATCGACTGCAAAGCCTTGCTACAGAAGGCTTTGCGGCGAACCACCAGATTTTTTCACAAAAAGACGATTACCCATCGTGCCAAATTATTATTTTGGCTGAATTATTTTCACATTTCTCGATTATTGGTACGACAACGTAATGGTTGCTTGCGCGTCTGCCTCGCCACCTTTTACGTTAGAATCGGTTTGAATATACCTGGCTTTCCAACCGATGGAAACATCGCCACCTTGGTCAGGGTTATATAATGAACCGAAGGATCGCCTCTCCTGCAACCCGACAGGAGTGCTACCATCGTCGAAATTAGTGATTTGGACACCTACACCCGACGCGCCGCCTGCGTTCGACAGTGAGAGTATCCCGTTCTTCGGGTCTCCAACGACGCTCGAACCACCGGCTGGATCAATTTGATAAGACAAATTAGGAATTCCCGCTGGGCACGTCATTTTCGCCCAAAATTCTTGCGGTGTCGATGCCGACCCCACACCATTGAAGGTCGACGTCGAGATATTCGTACCCATCTGAACCGAGATATTTTTTGTTTGTATTTGACAGGTCGGTGGAACGATCTCCACATCATTGGCACGAAAATTGTATTGACGGTAACTATTATCACCCACCAACTCAATTCCTCCAGGATTTGCGGAGCCAAAACCAACATCCCCAGTTCTCACTAATAAAATAAGCACTTCAATATCATCCGGATCATATTCTACGAACCGACATTGACTGCTACCCGCAAAACCACAAGTAGAGTGAACCCCCACTACTGCGTACGCCACCCCAACCCCCCGAATATTGGTATCCCACACCCCAAGGGGCGCGCCTTGATAGTTTATATTCTCTCCAGAATAGTGCAAATCCCCAATCAAACTCACGTTGTTTTTGGGAGAGTACAAATAATTGATATTGCCTTTTCCGGCTGCAAATATTTCCCCCTGCGCCCCCCGGCTCTTAATCGTTAATTTTCCCGGCAAGGAGATATTGTAATCGTCAGCATAGGCATTACCGACGCAACCAAGCGATACAAAGATCCCACACAGCATTAAAATTATAAGGTGAAGTGTTGTTTTTAACATTCAGAGCCCTCAATTACACTGACATCCAAAGACAAAATGACACCATCCTTGGTGAGTAAGTTTTATATAAGAAAATTTTAGAAATGAAACCGCCCCATCGTAACTCCCCGCCCAATTCAATGCATCGAACTTGAAAATAGATGCAGGTTTGATTTTCCACAAAATCCCAGCCACAAGGAATCAGCCAAAATATGAGTTGATCTCGGACCAATCCCAAATATGTTTAAGAATAGTTATGTCTTCAATGCCCCGACGCGACACACTCTTCCTTCGGTGCCGCTTTCGCAGCCGTCCTGATTTGTTCGAGCGATACCACCACGATGACCGACCATGAGGTCGGGCGGAATTCGTGGAGGCCAACGGGTCAAGCAGCGATCTGATTCAGATAGAAATGCTGCGTGAACGCGACAGGCGCTTGGTAGTTCAGGCGTGTCTGCGTGCGTTGCCGGCTGTAGAAGATTTCGATGTATTCGCTGATCGAGTGCCACGTCTGCTCGTGCGTGGCGAAGCGTTGATGATAGACCAGTTCGTACTTCAGATCGCCCGACAGGTGGGCGTGTCGGCCTCGACCGTCAGCCGGGTGCTGGCGCGTGCTGGACTGTCCCGGTTGAGCGACCTGCAACCACGTGAACCGGTTCAGCGTTACGAACACGAGGCACCGGGCAACTTGCTGCACATCGACATCAAGAAGCTCGGCCGTATCGCGCGTTCTGGCCATCGTGTGACCGGCAATCGGCGCGATACGGTCGATGGCGTTGGCTGGGAGTATCTGTTCATCGCCGTGGACGATCATGCCCGGATTACCTACACAGCGATGCATCCCGACGAGACGAAAGGCAGTGCCGTGAAATGCCTGCACGATGCCGTGGCTTGGTACGCCGGACTCGGCGTGCGTGTGCGTCGATTGCTAACCGACAACGGTTCGGCATTTCGCTCGCACGAGTTTGCGCGGGCCTGCCAGGAATTGGGTATCCGGCACAAATTTACGCGGCCGTATCGTCCGCAGACTAACGGCAAGGCCGAACGCTTCATCCAGTCAGCGTTACGTGAATAGGCCTACGCATGGACATACCCGAACTCCGCCCATCGCATCGAAGCCTTGGCGAGTTGACAGCACCAGGCCGCGAGGACGCCGTATCGGCGGCAATGGCATGCCTTCGTGAACCGCCGATTCGTTCGGCTGATGATGCCCTGCGTGTTCCTGGGGATGGAATGGTAGGCCGTTGCCCTTCCTT
>NZ_LOSU01000054.1:0-202309 GCF_001522185.1 Burkholderia sp. RF2-non_BP3
AGGGCTGCGGCGGTGCTGTTGCCGAGATTGTCGGTCTTGGTCGTGACCGTGCTGAGGCCGGTGGACAGCGAGCTGATACCCGTCGACGTGGAGGTCGACAGCGAAGCGACCGAGCTGTTGGTCGAGCTGAGGCCAGTCGACAACGAGTTGATACCCGTCGAGGTCGAAGTGGACAGCGAGCTGATCGAGCTGTTCGCCGACGACAGACCGGTCGACGTGGACGACGACAGCGAAGCCACCGAGCTGTTGGTCGAGCTGAGGCCGGTCGACAGCGAGTTGATGCCCGTCGAGGTCGAGGTGGACAGCGAGCTGATGCCGGTCGAGGTCGACGTCGAGAGCGACGAAATCGAGCTGTTCGCCGACGACAGACCCGTCGACGTGGAAGTCGACAGCGAAGCGACCGAGCTATTGGTCGAGCTGAGGCCGGTCGACAGCGAGTTGATACCGGTCGAAGTCGAGGTGGACAGCGAGCTGATCGAGCTATTCGCCGACGAGAGACCGGTCGACGTGGAAGTCGAGAGCGAGGCGACCGAGCTGTTGGTCGAGCTGAGCCCCGTCGACAGCGAGTTGATGCCCGTCGAAGTCGAGGTCGAGAGCGAGCTGATCGAGCTGTTCGCCGACGACAGACCGGTCGACGTGGAAGTCGAGAGCGAGGCGACCGAGCTATTGGTCGAGCTGAGGCCGGTGGACAGCGAATTGATGCCGGTCGAGGTCGAGGTGGACAGCGAAGCCACCGAACTATTGGTCGAGCTGAGGCCCGTGGACAGCGAGTTGATGCCCGTCGAGGTCGACGTGGACAGCGAGCTGATCGAGCTATTCGCCGACGACAGACCCGTCGACGTGGAGGTCGACAGCGAAGTCACCGAGCTGTTGGTCGAGCTCAGGCCGGTCGACAACGAGTTGATGCCGGTCGAGGTCGAGGTGGACAGCGAAGCCACCGAGCTGTTGGTCGAGCTGAGGCCCGTGGACAGCGAGTTGATACCCGTCGAGGTCGAGGTCGAGAGCGACGAGATCGAGCTATTCGCCGACGACAGACCCGTCGACGTCGAAGTCGACAGCGAAGCCACCGAACTATTGGTCGAGCTGAGGCCGGTCGACAGCGAGCTGATCCCCGTCGAAGCCGACGTGGACAGGCTGACAATGCTCGACGTCGTCGTACTGGCGACCGCATAAAGCTGGCTGCCGTTGATCGCGTCCGTGCTGGTCGCGCTGACCAGGCCTGCGGCGACGTTCTGGATGCGCCGCTCCGCCCCGGCCGCTCCGACGCTGATCACGCCGGCGGCGGAACTCGCACCGGCGTAGGTGCCGAACGTCTGACTGCCGATCGTCGTGCTGGTGACCGAACCCGTACCGCCGGTCGCCGTGTTCGCGGCGCCAATCGTGACGGCGCCCGAACCGAGTGCGACCGAGCCCGCCACGCTCGCGTTCGCGCCGGTGCCGAATGCCTGGGCATTGGCGGCGCTGGAGACCGCGGTATCGCCGAGCGCGGTGCCGCCGGCCGTAGTGGCCGTGCTGCTGTTGCCCAATGCGAGCGAGCCCTGGCCGGTTGCCGAATTGGCATTGCCGATCGCAACCGCGCCTTGTCCATTCGACGAATCATTCGCACCGAGCGCAACCGCGCCCGTGCCGATCGCCGAGTTCGGGTCGCCGATCGCGACCGCGCCGTTGCCCGTCGCCGTCTGGCCACGGCCGATTGCGACAGCGCCACCTGCGGCCGTGCTGCTGTTGGCCGTCGTGCCGCTCGAGCCGATCGCGACGTTCTGGCCCGTCGCACCCGAGATGACGCCATCACCTTGCGCGATGCCGAATGCGCCGCTCGCGGTCGCACCACGGCCAATCGCTATGCCGGAAGTGGCTGCCGCAACGACGGACGACTGGCCTCCGATGGCGATACCGTCGGAGGCAGCCGACACGGCGCCCATCGTCACGTTGCTGCCAATGGCGATAGCACCCGCTCCACTACCGGTGGCGTTACCACCAATCGCATTCGCTAACTCACCCGACGCCGTGGCGCCAGTACCCAGCGTATTGCCATAGTCGCCCGACGCAACCGACTTACTGCCGATTGCAACCGACTGTACACCCGACGCCGTGCTGTATGTACCCAGCGCATTAGCATAGCCACCCGATGCAAGCGCTCGATCACCAAGCGCGACGGCCTGTTGATTGGACGCAGTGGCGCCAGACCCAACCGCAACGGCATAATTGCCGGACGCAGTCGCCAGATTGCCCAGTGCAGTGGCGGACGTGGCAGTCGCGGTACTGTAATCACCGACTGCAACCGAGTCTCCACCGGTCGCGGCTGCATGGCTGCCGATTGCGGTATCGCGAATGATCGACGACGCCGAAATACCCGCGATCGCATTCGTACCGATAGCAATATCCTCGGTGTTGTACGACACCGCCGCGCCGGCTCCCCCGTTTTGGTTGACTCCGCCGATTGCAATCGAAGTAGTTCCAACGGCATTCGCACCGTAGCCGAACGCGCTGGCACCCGTGCCGCTGGCCGTTGCATCCAGCCCGACAGCCGTTCCCCATTTGGCGGAATACGCACTCATACCCAGTGCAACCGCACCGCTTCCAACGGCCGTCGTATACGAGCCGTAGAGGGTTACGCCCAAATAGGCGGTGGCACCTCCCCCGTTTGCATTACAACCTGCAACCGTGGAATACGTACCGTTTCCATCAATCGGTCCGGTGCCGGCAGCCAGCGCACGTGAACCATCCGGACTCGTTCCAGCACCAGTACTGCAATTGAAACCAGTGATTATGTTGGCGTAGCTCCCTTGCCCGGCAGCAAGGAGCAATGCGCTGACCATCAGTTTGACTACCGCCGAGCGTTTGCTTTTGCCGCGTGCGGTGTCCAGTTCAGATGCAGCGACCCACGTCCCCAGGGTCTCGTTCCAGACAGTGCGATATGTATGATTCATGATATGACGATGCTCGCTAGACACTAACAAGAAGGCTTGCCGGCCGTTCTTTCCGGTCAGGTCTTCACAATTTTTAAAGTAGTGCGAAATATTATTTTTTTATTCCGAAATCTTTCTATGTACCCTCGTGCCATGGAACTTCGGTATTCGTGCTCTACGATCTCGCAGTTTCAGCGGCGCGCCACACATTCACGGAACGACACCTCATTCCTGCGTCGAAGCCGATGAAGACCAACTTCTCTAGCAGCGCCCCGTCTTCCAGGCAGCCCAAGCCACGCACGCCCTCAAGCTTGTGTTTCAGACCTCGCGCGATGGCCGATCCAGACCCGTAGAACCCGGCAGCCATACCTGCGTCGCAAGCTGCCTTCACGATCTCCCTATCGCACTCAGGTACACAGCAGTCGGCAATCGCATGCAGACACGATCGCATGTCCATCATCAAACGCTCACGCCGTACTTCGCAGCACCGTGATTCCAGATCGTCGTCTCCATTGCCATCGGATTTCGGATCTCCCGAATCTCCAAGGCACCCGTCAATATCAGCGCCCACTGCCCTGCCCTCGTCCACGTTGCGCATTCCCTTCGCAGGTCAATCGACGTCGGACGCGGCCGCAGCTCAGTATTGGCAACATTCGCCTGTTCAATCGCCCTGCATCCATTTCGCCCCGACGTCACAAACCAGCGCCATATCGACCGCGCCTTGCGCACCAAGCACCACGACGTCACGTGCCATACTTGTGCCGAGCCGCACGAGATGCCGAAGCCTGTCCCGCGCCGACTCGCTCCATCGGGCCGCCGCGATGAATGCCGGCGCAATCTTCACGATGTCCGGCTCGGGGATTACCATACCCACGTCGACGCCATAGGCAAGCCCGTAGTCATCGATCGCGATACGGCAGCCGAATACCCTGAGTCGATCGAGAAAAGCACGCGCGCTTCCACCCGCAACTCGTGCCCCCTCGCTCACTTCCACGACCAGCCGCTCGGCAAGTTCCGGTGCGCAGGAGAGCCGCTCGAGCAGGCTTTCCCACTGCAATCCCGATACGAGGCTTTCTTCCGACAGATTCACGCCGATGCTCAGCTGCGGCGAACTCTCCAGCAAGTCCAGCACACGTGCTACCACATATCGATCGAAGCAACCCGTCAGTCCTGCCCGGACGACGCTCGACAAATACGCATCCGGTGACGACTCACCGTCTTCAAATGCGCAACACCACGGCACGCACTTGAAATAAAGCACCTTGCGATCGTCGTCGGGTGCGTGCACCGCCGACATCACCAGCGAAATCGCGTCGCCCTTCATCGCACGCAAGACGGTGTCGACCATCGCCAAATCCGCTCGCGTCTCCATTCCCGCACTCGATTTGACGCCCCGCGCTTCGACCGCCGGTGCGACATCATCGCCACCCCGCGTCGCGTTCAAGTCGGCGAGCCTGGCTTCTTGCGAGTGCGACGCTGTTCGTCCACTCAATCGAAGCAGCCCGCTTTCCGTCGACAGGCCCGCCGTCGAACGATCCGCGTCGGGGTCCGGCAACGCCATCCCAAAAATCGACCGATACTCGTCGCGAGCCGTTCGCGCCCGTGTAACTCCGCCATGCAGTTTTCGCGCGCGCTCACTGAGCTCAACGTTGATGGCCTCTATAAACGTACGCCCGAATCGACTAACCAACATAGGTCGATTGACGACCCTTTTGAACAGTGCGCCACCCATCTCCATATCTCCCCGGCAATACCGAACCTTTCGTAGGCCCTCGCTTGCTATCCGATTCATGCGCTGCCTCACCGCACTCGCCCTTGACTGAAAGCCATGAAAGACACAAACGGACGTTTGCATCAGAGTTACAAAAAAAACTACCGATTCATGAAAACGCCCGTCAATGCTGGGTTGCTTTCCTGTAAGCCTTGTCGGACAAAAACGTCCCTTTCCGTCCAGTAATATCTACGCGGTGACACGGAAATTCACCATCCTTTGCAATTTGACTATCGGCACGTCATGCCGACGGTGGCTGAATGCGCCTTTCACGGAAGCAAGCCCCGCGGAGGAACACAGGAATCCCAGTTGTGAGCAACCACGTTTGCCGTTTCTTCGCGCCTCAGCGGGAAGCTCGATACGCCGTCCGCACGGCATCTTCGACGAGCGCGTCTTGATGGATACGACACATCAGCCGGACCGTGCGCGCCGGCGCCCAGTAGATAAGGCGATAGGAGTCGGGCTATGAATATCGGGTATGCCCGTGTCTCCACGGACGAGCAGAGTCTCGGACTTCAGATCGACGCGCTCACACGCGCGGGATGTGAAGTCGTTTTTTCCGATCAGGGTATCTCCGGAGCAGACTTCCATCGTCCGGGTCTCGACGCAGCGCTCGAGAAGGTCACGAAAGGCGACACGCTCGTCGTCTGGCGGCTCGACCGGCTTGGTCGCTCGCTGAGCAAGCTGATCGACCTGATCAACTTTCTGGCCCGCCGGGGGGTGGACTTCATTTCGCTAACCGAATCGATCAATACGGCTTCGTCCGGTGGACGACTGGTCTTCCACATGATGGGCGCGCTGGCGGAGTTCGAACGCAGCCTCATCAGCGAGCGCACCCGCGCAGGATTGGCGGCCGCACGTGCGCGTGGCAAGCAGCTGGGGCGGAAGCCACACATGACGTCGGATCAATGCGCCCACGCTCGCCTTCTACTTGAAACACAGTCGGTGGCGGAAGTCGCCGCACATTTCAATGTGCATCCGCGAACGATCAAGCGCGCCCTCGTCGCACAGTCCAGCAATGGTGTCACGTGCGAAACGAGTGATGCTTGATCAGAAGCGTCGCCGATCGAACATTCGGACAATTGTCCGTGTCATCTCGTTCAGTACGGTTCTGCGGCTTGAACCATTTGGCTGCTCATACTGAGTGTTCAAGATGCGTGGAGGCAACGACGCAATTCTTATCGGAATTTCGTCTGACGACCTGACGCAGTTGGCCGGGTGAGCCGAACCTGTCCGAATTCTTGTGGGCGAGGCGATTGAACAACGCGTTATCCACGCGCCCGGGTGAATCGTTCACCGAACGGGATAGCAAACCGGTTCCCTGCTGATTTCCAGTCGAACGCAGCCCGCATTATCTCGGGCAGCACGTCGCGCAGCGGCAGCCAGAGCAGCTTGATGATCGCGTCGTCGTTCGGGAAGCGGCCACGTGTGCGGATGATCTTGCGCAACTGTAATTTCAAACTTTCGTTGGCATTCTGGTGTACACGACCCGTCGGATCTCCGGCGAGAGCACGTAAAGCGACACGAGCGCAATTCCGCCACTTTCAGTTCCGCCGGGAGTACCGGGTACGCAGTTTCATGAGTTCGGATCGTCGATGCGCCCTTGGTGCTTACACTCCCTGGAGTGCTCGCCGATCAGTGTTTCGGAAAATTGGGGGGTCCCGACAGCACCGGTGCGCCGACGTCGGCGCGTACAGTCAGGTGCGCGCCGGCCTGGTGCGACATCGGACGTGTCCGCTCAGAACGCGGTGCGCAGGCCGAGCCCGGCCGAATCGCCATTCCCGTAGCCGCTCACGCGGTCGCGCATGTACGCGACGTAGACGTCGGTCCGTTTCGACAGCCGGTAGTCGTAGCCGAGCGCCCCGGTCGTTCTCGACGGGCTGTCGCGGCCGTGGCTTTTCGCGGCCATGAACGACGCGAGCAGCGTGCCGAAACCGAGCGGAACCGAAGCGCCAATCTGCCCGCTATGCGTGCCGAGCACGCCGCCGTCGATCGCGTCATGCACGTACTGGTAGAACGCGGTGACCTTCACGAACTTCAGTTCGTAGCCGACGCCGGCCAGCACGGCGTCCTGCCGCGTGAAGCCGGCGATGGACGCGTTCAGGTCGCCCGGTGTCCGGTCGTAGCGTGCCTGCTGGAACGCAAGCGTCGCGCTGAATGCGTGTTGCCGGTCGTAGGTGACGCTGCCGCCCCACTGGTTCGCGCCGGTGTGACCGGGTGCGTTGCCCGTCGCGTAGATCAGGCTTGCCTGTAGCGCACGGTCGGTGGGCGTCGAATACAGCACCGAATTGCTCCAGCCGTTGTCGCCGACGAGGCCTTGCCCCGATACGCCCTTGTACATCTGATTCAGCGCTGGCGAAAAACTGAACGACGTCGAGAACGGGTTGAAGCGCACGGCCGCGATGTAATACGGTGTCGTGTTGCGCCCCGCGCGCAGCACGCCGTACGGCGTCGCAACGCCGACATACGCGTTGCGCCCGAAGAACGTGTCGCCGCTGAAGCGGCCGGCCCCGCCGTTCGACGGCCGCATGAATGCTTCGAGCGCGAACTGCAGCGCGTAGCCGCCGCCGAGATCCTCGCGGCCGCCGATCCCCCAGAAGCTCGTCGTGAAGCCGCCCGAATTCATGGTATACGCGCGCGGCTTGCCGAGGCTCTTTTGCGCGCCGACATACACGTCTGCCAGCCCGTACAGCGAGACGGACGACTGGGCCGTGGCGTCGTCGGCGATCGTGCAGGCGATCAGCGATGCGCCGACGGCCGACAGCAGCCGGCGGCGGCGGCCGGCATTCCGGGTCGAATGAATAGGCATCCTGATTGAATTGCGCAAAGGACGAAAGAGGACGGGTGCGCGACGGCACCCGTCGCGCGGAGCGTCAGAACACGTGACGGATCCCTGCGCGCCCGACGGCCTGCTTCTGGTTGCTCGACGGATTGAAGCCCGCGATCTGCGCGACCGGCGCGTCGCCGGCCGCCTTCTGGAACGCACCCATCACGTAGACGCTCGTGCGCTTGGACAGCGCATATTCGACGCTCAGGTTGAACTGGTGATACTTCGGCTCCGCGTTCGTCGCGTGGTCGCGGCCCGTCGTGTACGTGTAGCCGGCGCCGACCGTCACGGCCGGCGTCGGCGTGACGAGCGTCGACAGCTCGTAGTTCTGGAACGTCGCGTCGTGCCCCGCGCTGCCCTGCTGGAAGTTCGTGTTCGTGAAGTCGGCAAGCATCTTGAGCCACTGCACGACCCGGTACGACGCACCCACGCCGAACACCTTCTGCGCACGCGCCGCGTCGAGGTAGTTGCCGTAGATCGCGTTCGTGAAGCCCGGATAGTTCTGGTACCCCTGTGTCGACACGCCCGGGTTGTTGATCCGCAAATAGCCGATGCCGAAGCCGACCGGGCCTGCCGCGTAGCTCGCGCCGACGCTGAAGGTCGCGTTGTCGGAGAAGCGGCCGGGCTGCCCGCCGAACGCATAGAGGCCACCGAACGTGATGCCTCCGATCGTCGGGCTGCGGTACTTGACCGCATTCGAGATCGGGAAGCCGTTGTCGGTGTTGTCCATGTCGTTCGGGTGCGCGAAGTAGTAGCCGCCGATGTTGCCGTTCAGCGTGAACGGCTCGACGTAGTCGACGATCGAATCCCACTGGCGGCCGAGCGTGAGGGTTCCCAGCTTCGTGTCGTTCAGGCCGACGTATGCGTTGCGCGAGAACGCGAGCCCGCTGCCGAGGCGGCCGGAGTTGATGTCGAAGCCGCTTTCGAGCCGGAAGATCGCGCTGAGGCCGCCGCCGAGATCCTCGGTGCCGCGCACGCCCCAGCGGCTGCCGGCCGTCACGCCCGACGCGAGCTGCACGAGATGCTTGCCCTGCACGTTCGACACATAGTCGACGCCGTCTTCGACGATGCCGTACAGCGTGACGCTGCTTTGCGCGTGAGCGGTAGCGGCCGCGGCGAGCGGCAGCGCGAACAGGATTCTTTTCATGATGATGTTCCGGTGCGGGATGGTTGAAAGACGGCGAGCGGTGATGCGATACGAACGGATTTTCGGGTTCCGCGCCGCAATCGAACGTCGATCGCGTCGCGGGCGGGACAACTGGCGGGGGAAACGATGGACGGTCCGCCCCGCTCAATCGCGATACGCGCGCAGCAGCGCATCGGCGGCCCGGAAGTCGGGCGTGAGCGGGCGATCGTGCTGGAGGAACGCGACCTTGGTACGCAGTGCGCGGTACAGCGGCTGCGTGGCCGGCGCGAGCGTGAACGACGGCTGCTTGCGCTGGCGCAGGTCGATTGCCTGCGATGCCTCGATCAGTTCGAGGCCGAGCAGCGTGAAGCTCGCGTCGATCTGCTTCTGCACGCGCTGCACGACATCGGGCGCGTTCGTCGCGACGTCCTCGATGCCGCCGGCAACCGGCAGGTAGTCGAGCGACACCGGCATCGCGAGCGACTTCGCCGACATCGCGAGCGCGGTCGGCGGCTTTTCCATCGCGCCGAACGCATGCACGGTGTCCTCGGTGCCGAGGAAACGCGAGAGGCCGGTGAGGTGCGGGTCGTTCAGCTTGACGATGCGTTGCGCGGACGCAAGCGCGTTGTGGCCGAGCGCGAGTCCGAGCTGTTCGAACGCGAGCACCCACGGCAGCGGCTCGAAGTTCGCGCTCGGCAGCACGGCGCCGCCGCCGTCGACATAGCCTGCCGCATCTTGTGCACGGCTCGACTTCGGCGTGACGCCGACCGCGACGCCCGGGTTGTCGTCGCTCGAATTGAGCTGCACTTGCAGCAGCGCGCGGGCCTCGTCATGGGTGCGGTCCTGTTCGCCGAGCAGGTAGACGCCGGAGCGGAAGCTGAGCGGATCCTGCAGCGGCCGTTCCGGGTCCTTGTTCCACAGACTGCTGCCCGCGAGCAGCGTGCGCAGCGCGGCGCCCGAGCGCAGCGTGGCCGGGAACGGTCGCAGCGCGAGCGTGTCCTCGCGGAACGGCGACACGTTGCCGTTCAGCCCCTGCAGGCTCAGCGCGAACACGACCTTCGACACCTGCGCGAGCCGCGCCATGTCGGTGAGCGCCAGCGCGCCCATGCCGGCCGAATACGCATTGGAGCTGAGGATCGCGAGCGCATCCTTGCCGTACGGGCGGATCGCCGCAATGCCGGCCGACTTCAGCGCGTCGGCAGCCGCAATCTTGCGGCCCTGGTAGTACGCATCGCCTTCGCCGAGCATCGCGAGGCCGACGTGGCTGAGGATCGTGATGTCGGCTTCGCCGATCGAGCCGTCCGCCGGCATCGCGGGCGTGACGCCGCGATTGAGGAACTGCGCGTATGCGTCGACGATCGCCGGCTGCACGCCGGCGCCACCGTCGAGCATCGCGTTCAGGCGGGCGGCCATCGCGGCGCGCGCCACGCGTACGCTCATGTCGGGGCCGACGCTGCCCGAGTGCGCGTGGATCAGCCCGATGTTGAAGCGCGTCGACGCGTCGATGACTTCCTGCGACAGCTTGCCGTGCACGTCGACCATCTCGCGGTCCTTGTTGAGGCCAACGCCGACCGTCAGCCCGTAGATCTGCTGGCCGGCCGCAGCGGCCTTCAGCAGCACGTCGTGTGCGGCGACCACGCGCTGGCGGGCGGCCGGCGCGATCGACACGGCTTCGCCGTCGGCGATGCGGGCGATCGATTCGGGCGTAGCGGACCGTCCGTCGAGGATGACGTCCGCGAAGGCCGGGACGGCGGCGAAAAGCGCGAGCGCGACCGCGCTCCGCATGAGGAAGCGTTGCATGAAGCAGTTCTCCGATTTCAGGCGTGACGTGATGTGGAAGACAGCGCGGCGATCGACGCGAGCGCGATGACGCTCGCGACCATCACATACCAGGCAGGTGCGAACGGGTTGCCCGATCGTTGCGTGAGCCATGCGAGGATCGCCGGTGCGAAGCCGCCGAAGATCGTCGTGGCGATGTTGTAGGACAGCGACATGCCGGTCGCGCGCACGCGGGTCGGGAACAGCTCCGACAGCGCGGCGGGCGCGACACCCGTGAAGATCGCGACCATCACGCAGAACGCGCTTTGCACCGTGATCAGCGCGGCGAGCGTGTGTACGTCGGCGAGCCAGTGCAGCAGCGGATACACCGACACGAGCATCAGCACTGCACCGGCCGTCAGCACCGTGCGCCGCCCGAAGCGATCCGACCAGCTTCCGGCGCACACGCAAGTGACGGCCATCAGGCAGTTGCCGACCAGCGACGCGATGAACGCATCGCGCCCGTCGAAATGCAGCGCGCGCTGCACGTGCGTCGGCATGTAGATCACCAGCGCATACACGCACACGGCCCACAGCACCGAGAACCCGGTGCCGACCACGAGCGCGCGCGGATAGTCGCGCACGACCTGCAGCAGCGGCGTCTTGCGCTCGGCCGGCGCGTGCGCGGCGCGTGCCATTTCCGCGCGGAAATGCGGCGTTTCGTCGAGCGTCTTGCGCAGCCACAGGCCGACCGGTGCGATCGCGAGACCGAGGATGAACGGAATCCGCCAGCCCCAGTCGCCGATCTGTTCGCGCGACAGCGTGAGCGTCACGGCGGTGGCGACCAGCGCGCCGAGGATGTTCGACGCGGCCATGCTCGCCTGCAGCCACGATGCGTAGCGGCCCTTCCTGTCCGCCGGCGCGTGCTCGATCAGGAACGCCGCGGCGCCCCCCACTTCGCCGCCGGCCGAGAAACCCTGCAGCAGACGGCCGCACAGGATCAGCAGCGGCGCGCCGATGCCGATCGCGGTGAACGGCGGCGCGAACGCGATGATGCCGGTGCCGGCCGCCATCACGAGGATGGTCAGCGTCAGCGCGGCCTTGCGGCCCGCGCGATCGCCGTACACGCCGATCGCGAGTGCGCCGAGCGGCCGCGCGATGAAGCCGATCCCGAACGCCATGAACGCCTCGACCAGCTCGGTGCCGGTGTTGCCGCGATGGAAGAAGTTTTGCGCGATGTACACGGCAAAGAACGCGTAAACGGAAAAGTCGTACCACTCCAGCGCGTTGCCGATCGACGCCGCGGCGATCGCGCGCCCGGCACTCGAGGTACGGGGCGACACGGCGTCGGCCGTGTCGAGGGGAACCGCGGTTTGCTTCACTTCGATCTCCTGTCCTGTCGTCGTGCGAGCCGGCCGTTACAGCCGGATATGCGGAATCTGCTTGCGGTGCGCTTCGTCGAGCGCTTCCTCGTAGCCGGCGTCCGCGTAGCGGATCACGCCGAGCGCGGTGTCGTTGTTCATCGACAGTGTCAGCCGCTCTTTCGCGGCCGCGCTGCCGTCGGCGACGACGGTGATGCCCGCGCTCGTCATGTAGCCGCTGTAGCCGCCGCCGCCCGAATGGATCGCGACGAGATCGGCCATCGACGAACAGCTCATCATCGCGTTCAGCAGCGGCCAGTCGGCCACCGCGTCGGAGCCGTCGCGCAGGTTCTCGGTCATGATGTTGGGGTGCGCCATCGCGCCGGCGTCGAGGTGGTCGCGCGTGAACGCGACCGGCCCGGCCAGCACACCGTCGCGCACCATCGCGTTGACCGCGAGCGCGAGCCGCGTGCGCTCGCCGTGGCCGAGCCACGCGATGCGTGCCGGCAGGCCTTCGAACGGCACGCATTCGCGCGCCTTGCGGATCCAGTTCGTGACGATCCGGTTGTCCGGGAAGTGTTCGAGCAGGTAGTCGTCGATCACGCGGATGTCGTTCGGGTCGTTCGACAGCGCAATCCAGCGGAACGGGCCGATCGCGCGGCAGAACAGCGGGCGCAGGAACGCTTCGGTGAACACCGGGATCTCGAACGCGCGGGCGACGCCACCGTCCTTCGCATGCGTACGGATCAGGTTGCCGTTGTCGAACACGATCGCGCCGCGATCCTTGAAGCCGAGCATCGCTTCGACGTGTCGCACGATCGACGCGCGGCTCGCGTCCATCAGCTTCGTGCGGTCGCGCTCGCGCAGCGCGCGCACTGCGTCGAGCGTGTAGCCGGACGGCACGTAGCCGTACACGAGATCGTGCGCGGCCGTCTGGTCGGTGACGATGTCGGGTACGACGCCGCGCGCGAGGATCGCCGGGAACACGTCGGCCGCATTGCCGAGCAGGCCGACCGAGACCGGTTCGCGCCGGGCCTGCGCGTCGCGGATCAGCGCGAGCGCCTCGTCGAGATCGCGCGCCTGACGTTCGAGGAAGCCGATCTGCAGCCGCTTGTCGATGCGCGTCTGGTCGATCTCGACGACGAGTGTCGCCGCGTTCGCCATCCGGCCCGCGAGCGGCTGTGCGCCGCCCATCCCGCCGAGGCCGGCCGTCAGGATGAAACGCCCGCGCAGGTCGTTGTCGAAATGGCGTTCGGCGATTCGCGAGAAGATTTCATAGGTGCCCTGGATCACGCCCTGTGAGCCGATGTACTGCCAGTCACCGGCCGTGAGCCCGCCCCAGCAGATCAGGTTGCGCCGTTCCAGTTCGTAGAAGTTCTCTGCTCTCGCCCACTGGCCGATCAGGTTGCAGTTAGCCATCACGACGAGCGGCGCGCTCGCATGCGTGCGCAGCAGCGCGACGGGCTTGCCGGACTGGACGACGAGCGTGTGGTCCTCGTCCATCGTCTTCAGCGTGCTTACGATCGCGTCGTGCGACGGCCAGTCGCGCGCCGCGCGGCCGAGCGCCGCGTAGACGATCAATTGTTCGGGATCCTCTCCGACGGCGAGCACGTTCTCGAGCAGGCGCAGCAGCGCTTCCTGGCGCCAGCCCTTGCAGCGCAGCGTGTTGCCGGACGTGACTTCGAAGGTGCGGGTCATGGTGTCGCCCTCCGTTCAGCGCGCGAGCGCATAGTCCGCGATCGAGATGCCGAGCGCGGCTTCGACCGGCGGGTAGACCGCGGGATCGAACACAGACGACGACAGCGGAATGTGCGCCTTCGCGACCCGCAGCACGTGGATCTCCATCCCTTCCTTCAACTGCCCGGCGCTGACGGGGCGACCTTCGCCGTCGAGCGTCGTGATCACGTCCGGGTACGTCGCGATGCGTTCGCCGTGCGCGTCGTCCACCGCCATGTGCTCGTTCATCACATGAATGACCGCGCGCTGCGCGCCGCTGCCGAGATAGACGAGACCGACGTCGAATGCTTCGCGCGTGTATTCGAGCGTATTGCGCTCGACCTTGCCGCTCGCGATGATCTCGCCGTGCGTGGCCGCGCAGATCGCGTCGATCACCGCGCTGCCGCCGCGCCGTTCGGCGTCGATGATCGCCTCGCCGAGCGCGAGCGCGCGGCTGATGCCGCCGAGCGCCGCATGCTGGCGCACGTACGACGCCCGAATCGGATTGCGGCAACTCGCGATGAAGCCGCCGGCCATGTCGGCCGCCTTGCGCAGCACCGGCGACACTTTCGCTGTCGCGCCGCGCACGACCACTTCTATATACGCGTGCTGCGCGCGGTTGCCGCCGGCCGCCGCCTGGATCATCGGCGCCGTGCTCGATGCGAGGCCGAGCGAGCCCATGTCGCCGGTCGGATGCGCGCGAATGTCGCTCACCGCGTCGACCACCTTGGTGCCGAGCAGTGCGGACGGCAGCCACGCATTCAGCGTGCTCGACATCCCGTTCTGCCCGATGATGAGCCCCGCGAGCGGCGCGCCGAGCGCTTCCTGCACGAGTTGCGCGGCCTTCACGTAGTCGGCGCCGAGCATTTGCCAGTCGGTGAGGCCGCCCGGCGCGCCGATCGCGGCGGCCGTGGCGATCCACGCGTCGTCCGGCAGTTCGTCGATGGCAACCAGTTCGGGGCGGCCGATCGTGACCGCGAGCGTGCCGAGTTCACGGCCGTGGTCGGCCCAGCCGCCGCCGCCGCATGCGAAAACCGAACCGCCCTTGACGGCGGCTTCGACGTCCTTCGAAGACAGGATGCGTCCCATGTGTCGTTTGTCCTGAGAGGGAAAAAGGGCTGTACGCGCCGGCCGGAAAGCCTTGTGTGGCGGTACCGTCCAAACGATTCTAGGGACGCCGAATATTGAGCGTTATTGCTATTTTATGGAGACTTCATAACGCGATGTTAAGCGTAGGGTATTCCCGGTGACGTCCGAACGACGGGCTGTCGGCACGGCGATCGGACGCCGCCGGCGCGACGGCGAAACGCAGGCTGGACAATGATTTCAGCCTGTTTCGGCGCTGGAATTCATGCGCCGGCGGAGAGCGTATGGAGTGTGTCGATGAACTCGTGCGCGAGGCGCGACAGCGGCGCGAGCATGGGGTGCAGCACGCTGACCGGTGCGGCGGTGGTCGGCACGATCGGCTTCACGACGATCTGCGGCCACACGGGCCCCGCGACCGTCAGCTCGTCGATCAACGCGATGCCGGTGCCGGCCTGCGCGAGCGCGCATGCGACGTGCGCCTGCTGCACTTCGATCTTGACCTGCGGCACCAGGCCTTCGTCGCTGAACAGCCGCCGCACCAGTTGCCCGAGTGGAATGTCGCTGCCATAACCAATCAGCGGCTGGTTCGCGAGATCGCGCACGGCCAGCGTCTTGCGCCGTGCGAACGGGTGCGATGCGGGCACGGCCGCGACCATTCGGTTTTCATAGAGGAGCTGGCTTTCGACGTTCGGGTGCGTGTCCTGCAGGAACGCGATGCCGAGTTCGACCTGCTGCGTGAGCACCGCCTGCAGCAGCACGCTCGGGATCATCGTGTGCAGGATGATGCGTACGTCGGGAAAGCGCTCGTAGAACGCCGCGATCGCGCGCGGCAGCAGCGATTGGCCGAGATTGGGGCTGCACGCGATGCGCAGGTGGCCCATCCGGTTCTCGATCAGGTCTTCCGCGATTTCGTTGACGCGCTGCACGCCCTGGTACACCGCGTTCACTTCGACGAACAGCCGCTGTGCTTCCGGGGTCGGGTAGAGCCGCCCCTTGATGCGCTCGAACAGCGCGAGGCCGAGCCGTTGTTCGGCGTACGAAATGAGCCGCGAGACGGCCGGCTGCGATACGTGCAGCAGCTTCGCGGCGCCGCTGATCGAGCCGGTCAGCATGATGGCGCGAAACACCTCGATCTGGCGCAGGTTCAGACGCACAGCCTTAACTCCATGTTATGTGGGGACGATAAATCGGCATGAGACATTCTGGCAGAGCGCTGCCTAAACTGCTCGTGATCAAAAATGCAGGAGGTGGAGATGAGCGAATTCGAGCAGGTGGTGCGCGGCCGGCTGGTCGACGCGCACGAGGTGGTCGACGACGGCTGGCTCGCGATCCGCGGCGGACGGATTGCCGCGCGCGGCGCGGGCGTGCCGCCGGCGGCACGCGACACGATCGATGCGCGCGGGAAGTGGGTACTGCCGGGCGTCGTCGACGGGCAGGTGCATGCGGCCAGCCAGGCCAACCAGGAGGGGCTCGGTCACGCGTCACGTGCGGCCGCCGCGGGTGGCGTGACGGTGATGGTCGACATGCCGTACGACGATCCGGAGCCGGTCGCGTCGCGCGCGCAGCTCGACCGCAAGATCGCGGAAGCCGAGCGCGATTGCCACGTCGACGTCGCGCTGTACGGCACGCTCAACGCGAAGCATGGCCTCGAAGCGGCGGCCGGGCTGATCGACGGCGGCGTATGCGCGTTCAAGTTCTCGACGTTCGAAGCGACGCCCGGCCGGTTTCCGCGGGTCGAGGAGGACGTGCTGTACGACGCGTTTCGGCTGATCGCGCCGTCGGGCCTCGCCTGCGGCGTGCACAACCAGATGCAGGAGATGACGCGCAAGAACGTCGCGCGCATGATCGAGGCCGGCGACACGGGCTGGGACGCGTTCCTGCGCGCGCATCCGCCGCTGATCGAGAATCTCGCGACCGCGTTGATCTATGAGATCGGCGCGGAGACGGGCGCCCGCGCGCACGCGGTGCACGTGTCGACGTCGCGCGGCTTCGCGCTGTGCAACATGTTCCGGCAGGCCGGCCATCGCGCGAGCATCGAGACGTGCGTGCAGTACCTGATGCTCGACCACGAAACGCATACGAAGCGCCTCGGCGCGAAAACCAAGCACTACCCACCGATCCGGCCGCGCGCCGAGCAGGATCTGCTGTGGACGCATATCGCGCGTGGCGAATGCACGTTCGTGTCGTCGGATCACGTGAGCTGGGGACTCGAACGCAAGGGCGACGCCAACGTGTTCCGCAATGCATCGGGCGGCCCCGGGCTCGAAACGTTACTGCCCGCGTTCTGGACCGGCTGCGAACAGCATGGCATCGCGCCGACGCGCGTGGCCGAACTCCTCGCGACGAACCCCGCGCGGCACTTCCTGCTCGACGACCGCAAGGGATCGCTCGACGTCGGCGCCGATGCGGATTTCGTGATCCTCACGCCGGAACGCTACGCGTTCGATCCGTCGCGCAGCCTGTCGGCCGTGCAGTGGAGCGCGTTCGAAGGGATGGAATTCACGGTGCGGGTTGCCGCCACCTATTGTCGCGGCGCGCTCGTGTACGACGGCGAGCGCATCGTCAACGCAGCAGGCTCGGGCCGGTTCCTGAAACCGCACGGCAGCCGGTCGATCGCCTCACAACAGGAGCAAGCATGAATCCGACGGCTTTCCCACCGCTGAACGCCGAGCGCCTGAACGCGCGCGTCGAGCAACTGGCGCGCTTCACGCGGCCCGACGTCCCGTGGACGCGCCGCGCATTCTCGTCGCTCTTCACACAGGCGCGTGCATGGCTCGCCGCGCAATTCGCCGAAGCGGGGCTCGCGGTATCGATGGACGCGGGCGGCAACCTGATCGGCCGCCGCGAAGGCAGCGGCCGCTGCACGAAGCCGCTCGTCACGGGGTCGCATTGCGACACGGTGGTCGGCGGCGGCCGCTTCGACGGCATCATCGGCGTGCTCGCGGGCATCGAGGTCGCGCATACGCTGCATGAGCAGGGGATCGTGCTCGACCATCCGTTCGAGGTGATCGACTTCCTGTCCGAGGAGCCGAGCGACTACGGGATCTCGTGCGTCGGCAGCCGCGCGTTGTCGGGCGTGCTCGACGCGGGCATGCTGCGCGCGACGAACGCCGAAGGCGAAACGCTCGCCGAAGCATTGCGCCGCATCGGCGGCAACCCGGACGCGCTGCACGAACCGCTGCGCGCGCCGGGCAGCACGGCCGCGTTCGTCGAGCTGCATATCGAACAGGGCCCCGTGCTCGAAACGCGCGGCTTGCCGATCGGCGTCGTGACCAACATCGTCGGCATCCGGCGCGTGCTGATCACCGTGACGGGTCAGCCCGACCATGCGGGCACGACGCCGATGGATATCCGCCGCGATGCGCTCGTCGGCGCCGCGCACCTGATCGAGGCGGCGCATGCGCGCGCGTCGGCGCTGTCGGGCCGCCCACACTACGTGGTGGCGACGATCGGGCGGATCGCGATGACGCCGAACGTGCCGAACGCGGTGCCGGGGCAGGTCGAGCTGATGCTGGAAGTGCGCAGCGACAGCGACGCGGTGCTCGACGCTTTCCCCGAGGCGCTGCTGGCCGGTGCGGCCGCACGCCTCGATACGTTGCGCTTGAGTGCCAGCGCCGCGCACGTGAGCCGTGCGCGGCCGACCGACTGCCAGCCGCTCGTGATGGACGCGGTCGAGCAGGCGGCCACGCAGCTCGGTTATCCGAGCATGCGGCTGCCGAGCGGCGCGGGGCACGACGCCGTGTACGTCGCGCCGACGGGGCCGATCGGGATGATCTTCATTCCGTGCCTGGGCGGCCGCAGCCATTGCCCGGAGGAATGGATCGAGCCTCAGCAGCTGCTCGATGGCACGCGCGTGCTGTACCAGACGCTCGTCGCACTCGATCGCTCGCTGGCCGTGCAGGGAAGCGGCCGCTGATCTGCGGAGATTGTCGGCATGAACTCGATACGGTGCCTCGCTTCAGCCCATGTCAGTCGGCGGAGCCGGTCTCGACGACGAGACCGGCCGCCTTCCATTCGGGAAAGCCATCCTCGAGGCGTACGGCCTTGAAGCCTCTGGCACGCAGGGCGGCCACGGCCTCGAACGCCAGTACGCAATACGGGCCGCGGCAATACGCGACGATTTCGGTATCGGCCGGAAGCTCGCTCAGACGGCCCTCCAGCGCGGCCAGCGGGATATTGAGCGCGCCCGGCAGATGTCCTTGCGCAAACTCGTCTTGCGGCCGCACGTCCAGCAACGTGACGAGGCCGTCCGCAAGACGCGCGGCCAACTCGTCGCGCGACACGGGTTCCATCGAATCCCGCGCGTGGAAATAGTCGCCGAGCACCCGATTGACCTCGGCGATATTGCGCTCGCCCAGTCGACCGAGTGCCCTCATCAGCCCCACCACCTCGCTGTCGCCGGCAAGGCGGTACACCACGTTCTTGCCCCGACGCTCCGTGTCGACGAGGCGCGCCCGCCGAAGAATCTGCAAGTGACGCGACGTGTTCGCAAAGCTCATCCCGGACAGGGCCGTCAGTTCTTCGACGGACCGTTCGCGCTGCGCCAGGTGCTCCAGCAGCTCAAGCCGGTTCGGATGGCCGACGGCTAGAGCCACCTCGGCAAGGCTCTCGTAAATCTCCTGCTTGGGTCCCGCGCTTGACACGTACGCCTCCTTGATCAATCATTCATCAAAATGATTGAATGTTAACACCCCTACATAATAGGAGCAATTCGAATGATCCTGCGGCAATTCCTCCATTCCGACCCAGTGGGCATTTCCTACCTGCTGGGGTGCGTCGGCAAGGCGACGGGCGTCGTCGTCGATCCGGTGGCCCAGCCTCGCACCTATCTGGAAACCGCCGCCGCCGCCGGCATCAAAATCGACTACGTGATCGATACCCATGTGCACGCCGATCATCTGTCCACTGGCCAGGCGCTCGCCGACGCGGCTGGCGCCGACTACGTGCTGTCCGCAAACGCTGACGTCGTGCTGCCATTCAAGGGCGTCCGGGACGGCGATGAGATCCGGGTCGGCAACGTCGTCATCAAGGTGCTCGCTACGCCCGGTCACACGCCGGAGCACATCAGCCTGCTGGTGACGGATCGCACGCGCGCCGACGAGCCGTGGCTTGCGCTGACCGGCCATACGCTGATGATCGGTGACCTCGGCCGCACTGAGCTGGTCGAAAGTGCCGAAGCGGGCGCACGAACCCTGTTCCGCAGTATACAGACGCTCAAATCGCTCCCCGATTATGTTCAGCTCCTTCCCGGGGCCTTCGCGGGCTCGGTGTGCGGACGCGGCCTCAGCGCCAATCCGCTGTCGACTATCGGCTTCGAAAAGCGCCACAACGCGGCGTTCGGCATCAACGACGAAGCGGCATTCGTTCGTTTCATGCTAAGCGACGTGCCACCTGCCCCGCCCGAAGCGGCGCGTCTGCGCGCGATCAACTCCGGCCGCAATCCTGAGGAGGTCTAACTTCATGGGCGGATCCATCGTGCCGGCCGGCGGCGCCGCGATTCGGCTCGGCCTCAAGGAAAACTGGCGCCAGTTCGCGCTGCTCGTGCTGATCAATGCGTTCGTGGGCGGCATGGTCGGGATCGAGCGGACCGTCGTACCATTGATCGGCTCCGAAACGTTTCATATCCAGTCCACGACCGTCATCACCTCCTTCATCGTCAGCTTCGGGCTCGTGAAAGCGGTGGCGAACCTGATTTCCGGCCAGCTGGCGGACACCTGGGGCCGCAAGCGCGTGCTCGTGATCGGCTGGCTGCTGGGGTTGCCGGTGCCGATCATGATCCTCGCCGCGCCAAGCTGGGAATGGGTGGTCGCGGCCAATGTGTTGCTGGGTCTGAGCCAAGGCTTTGCGTGGTCAATGACCGTGATCATGAAGGTGGACCTCGTGGGGCCGAAAGGGCGAGGTCTCGCGGTCGGGCTCAACGAGTTCGCGGGCTATTTCGCGGTGGGCCTGACCGCGTTTCTCACCGGCTATCTGGCGAGCCGCTACGGCCTGCGGCCAATGCCGATCTATCTTGGGATCTTTTATGCGATCGCCGGGCTGACGCTATCCGTGCTCGTCGTCCGCGATACGCGCGACCACGTTCACCTGGAGATCGGCAAGCTGAAGGAAACATCGTCGCTATCGTTTCGCGACGTGTTCCTGCTCACATCGCTGAAGGACCGCAACCTGTTCGCGGCGTCGCAGGCCGGACTGATCAACAACCTGAACGACGGGATGAGCTGGGGCATCTTTCCGCTGTTTTTCACGGGACTCGGGCTCGGCATTGAACGGATCGGCATTCTCAAGGCCGTCTACCCGATCGTGTGGGGCGTGTGCCAGGTCGTCACAGGGCCGTTGAGCGACCGCTGGGGCCGCAAGGGCTTGATCGTCGCCGGGATGTGGGTGCAGGCGGCAGGGCTGCTGCTGACCGCGCTGACGGGACAGTTCCGGTGGTGGCTGGTTGCGAGCGTGCTGCTCGGCCTCGGCACCGCGATGGTCTACCCGAGCCTGATCGCGGCCGTCTCCGATGCGTCGGACCCGCACTGGCGTGCCCGGTCGCTGAGCGTGTACCGGTTCTGGCGCGACCTAGGCTACGCGATCGGCGCGCTGTCGGCGGGCCTCATCGCGGACCGCTTCGGCTTCGCCGACGCGATCCTGTCGATCGCAGCCCTCACGTTCCTGTCAGGCGTCGTGGTGGCGGTCGTCATGCGCGCGCGCCCTTGACATATTCCGACGCACGAAGCGAACACTCCATTCTGGCGAAATTTCACGAATCGCGGCTGACCCTCGAATTCCAGTGTCATCGCCACCGCAGTGTGCGTGACACTCCATGACAGTCGCACGACGTCAGCGGCAGTACTCTTCCCTGTGCAACGGCCCCCATGGCCGTTGCGTATTCTCCCAGCTTTGCGCCGCCCGATCTCCCCGAATCCGGCGGCGTCTTTTTCTCATTTCCCGGTTCGCTTGTTCAGAAATTGAGCGTGACAATTCATGACAATCCTGTTTGATACTTAGGAGTACAGTTGTTCTTGCAATGATTTCCCCCAATTGTTGCATGTCCGGAGTTGGATATGGTGTGGTACCACCGGGCCTCCCCCCCAGGTCCGGTGGTAGCTTTTTCCGGAAGACGATCGTCTTCACTCGCGGATCTGGCCAGAAATCATGTCGTGACAATCCATGCAGTCACCGACGGATTTCCTGGCTACGATGGAGCCGCCAGATCCCCCGGTCAGCCGGTATTTTTTCGTACGCTTTTCTTCTCCTGCTAGGCTAGACATTCGCGGTCACTAACCCGCACCTTGGCGGCTTCGCCGAGGGCCTCCGCTTCATCCGCAGTGCACACAATCAGAAACTGGCGACAGCCATTGATAGCTCCACGCGTTTTCGATTATCTGCTCGATGTTCTCATCGCTCCCCGCCGCTCTATTCCTCTTGCAGTCATTCCATGTACGAACTTGGCGTCCTTACGCCTCGCGCCGCGCTCATGATCTTCAGCTCTGCTGCAACACGAGATCTTTCTTGCGGCAAACCTCCGCGACAGGCGTGCCCAGCTCGGCCTGCTTCAATGCGTATGCGATCTGCTCGTCGGTGAGCTTGCTCTTCTTCACGGCATGACCTCCTGGTCTCGATGACAACGTCACGCCGGTTGCTCTGCACACGCCTATTCCACACAATCGCGAGCCGACCACCCTGCTCAAACGCGATTCCCATGGTGCAATCGGGTCGTCGCTAGAACCGACGTACGCGCAAAAGCTCGCGTCTATGCCTGCTTCAGCAGCGCGGCGACGGTTTCCGCCGATGGCAATTCATAAGTGCGCCATATCAGTTGCCCGCGTCGGTCGATCACGTGAACCTGGGTTCCGTGATTGTCCAGCCCCGTCACGCCGCCTCCGAACAATGCCTGGACGGCATCGACGTTCTGCAACGCCGGAGCCGCGGCAGTCCACCCCGGCCGGGCATCGAATTGCCGGAGCCACGCACGCATTCGTTCCGGGGTATCGGACAACGGATCGACGCTGAGCGACAGCAACTGAACGTCCGAGTGCGCGCCGAGCAACGTTTGCACACGCTGAAAGACGGCGCCCTGGATCGGGCAAACGGTAGAGCAACCCGTAAAGAACAGCTGCAGCGCAGTCATGCGACCGGCCAGCAACCCGCGCAGGCGCGTTTCGCGACCCTGCGCCGTGAGAATCGGCCAGTCGGGGACAAGCACCGGAGGCTTGATGCTTCCGCCGTGATACGCGATCGGCGTATTTTGTCCGCGTACAAGCGTCGACGTGCACAATGCGGACAACGCAACGGCCGGAAGCGCGGCAATACGTATCGCGCGTCGGCGCGCACGAAAATCAGGCGGGGCCATTGCGCGCACCGGTCAGAAAGTGCCAAAGCGCGGCGCAATCGCCATCGCTGATGCGATAGCGCGGCATCTCGACATTGAGCAGCACATAGGCGGGATCGACTCCGTCGCGCAGCATCGTACAGAACCCCTCCTGATCGTACCGGCTCGGAGGGCCACCCCGCCGGCTTTGCAGATCAACGAGCCAGTTGCGGGTAAGGCGTGGTGCAATCGAATTTCGCACGGCGGGACCGGTCTCCGGAGCATGGCAATTTGCACACCGAATGACATTCGCGGGAAGATCGCCGGGGTGGGTCAACATCCGGCCCGTTAGCGGAGCCGCACCGGTGAAAAGTGCGTGCCCCGCTTCGCGGTCGTCGCTCGCCATCGCACACGAGCCACCTGCGCCGAGTAACGCGACGCACAACAACCGTGCGACGTACCGGTGGCTGGATCGGGATGACAAGTATTTCCTCACAGAATCCGGACCGCCTTCGAGACGCTGGGGACGCCGCTCGCATCGAGCGCGAACAGCATGTAGTAGCCCGGCAGTGCAACACCTGAATCGGCCGGAATCGACAATTGGTATGAGGTACCGCTTGTCGACAGGATCGGCAACGGAATGCGGCGCTGGTCGTTGTTCGTCGAATGCGTCACCGACGACATCCGCATCAACACGAAGGACGCAACTGCGCCACCGGTCGAAACCGTGATCGTCGAACCGTGCATCGCGCTGGCCGGAGCGGACACGATCGACGGGCGCGAGGCAAGCGTATTGTCGGCATTGAGCAAATACGGCGGCGTCAGGATTTCGGCGTTCAGGTGATTGTTCACGCAGCCGACACCGCATTGCCCGCCGCCACCGACGAACACGCGCCCGTCCGACAAAAGAACCGCGGTGCTGTGATAAGTGCGCGGCGTCCGCATCGGCTGAAGAAGATTGAAGCGTTGCGTCACGGGGTCCCATATCTCGGGCACCAGGATCGCGGTCGTGTCGGTAAAGGGCATCGGCAAGCTCTGACCGCCAACGATCACGACATTGCCGTTCGGCAGAATGACGCTGTTCGCGAATGCGCGCTGATAGGTCATGCCGTTCAGCCGCTGCACCGAAACAGGCTGCCCCGGACCACGCGTGATGTCGATCAGGTACGCCGAATTCGACGCATACGTCGACGTATTGCCGTTCTGCTGATACGACTTCGCGCCACCCGCCTTCAGAATCAGGCCCGTATCGAACAGCGATGCCGTACCGTTGATCGCGTATGGGTCGACACCGCGATTTCCCGCCGAGGTGATCGAGCCGGTTCCACTCGTCGAGATCCAGTTCATCCGCGCGCTCGGGCCGGCATGGAACACGCTGCCATTCGACTGCGCGAACAGCCACAGATGGTTGTCGCCACGATAGATGCCCTGCGGATCCGGGCCGATGACGTTCGTCTCCGGCACGCCCGACAGCACGGTCCATCGGCCGCCGTCCCACAGCTCGGCCGTCTTGCCCCCCACCCCGCCGCTCCACGAACCGCCAAGCGTAATCACCGTACCATTCGACAGCAATGTGTCGCCCTGGTAACCGCGCGGAATATTCATCGTCGCGGCCGCGCTCCAGGTATTCGCCGTCGGATCATAGAGCGTCGTCTTGGGACTGCTGTCGCCGCCATTGACCAGCAGCCGCCCGTCGGACAGCATCGCGGTGCCCGGGCAGAACATGTCGGAACCCGCGGAAGTCTCGATGTACTGGGTCACCGCGTTCGTCGCGGGATCGAAGAGTGCGGTCTGCGTCTGCGTGGTCGCGAATCCGACGTCGTTCTGGATCGTATAGGGCTGGTTCGACGACCACATCACGAGCTTGCCGTTGGGCGTATTCGCGATGCCGATCGGATTGACCGGCAACGTGATGACCGGGCTCCATGCGGACGGCAGTGTGACCGGGAAGGCCTGCGGCAACGTCAACGCGAACTGGCCACTCGCCGCCGCATTCTGACACGGAGACAGGCTCAACTTCGCACCGGACGCGAGCGATCCCCCGCTGACGCTCGCGCACATTCCGCTCGAGACCGAAATCAATTGATATTTTCCGCCAACCGGCGCGACGGTCCACTGATCGTTGGTCAACGAGCTGTCCTGACACGTGTAGGGAATCAGCGGCGTGCCGCTCGTGCGCTGGCCCTGATAGACGTTCAGGCATTGCCCCGTGGACTGGGCAATCACGTGGTATCCGCTACCGACCGGCTGGAAGAGCCAGCCGGTGGCACCCTGGTTGCTGCACGCGCCTTGCACGATCGCGCCACCGCCGATCGTCATGCACAGGCCGCTGCTCGCAACGACGACGTTGGTCGACGCGTTGACGGGCAAGTACAGATTGAACTGGTCGCTGGTTTGAGTGGCGCCCTGGCAACCCGACTGGATCAGGCTCGCGCCGCTGGCGGTTGACCCGCCGCTTACATTCGCGCACAAGCCGTTCAGTGCAGAGACGATCCGGTAGCTCGATCCAACCGCGACGATCGTCCACTGATCGTTCAACAGGTTGCTGCCTTGGCAACCGTACTGAATCAACTGCGTCCCGCTCGCGCTTGAACTGCCCGGTACGTTGAGGCACAGACCGCTGCCCTGCAGCACGATGTGATACCGGTTTCCGGCTACCGGTACGAACGACCAGGTCGTATTGCCTTGACCTGAACACGAGGTCTGCACGATGCTGGCACCCGATGCCGAAGAATTCCCCGCGCTTGTCAGACAGAGCCCGCTGTTCGCGGAAACGATATCTGTGTATGACGGACTGCCAATCGCGAAAGCGCTGTTGAACGCAAGCGTGCTCGCCAGGACCAACATCCAGATGACAACTTTCCCCCAGAGATCGCGCATACGGCCCTCATCGATATCGTTGATGACAGGAAAGATGTATATCTCCGCTCGGCTTCTGCAACCGTACGTTTCCGCACCATCCGAATTATTCGAGCCGCTTGGCAACTTCACTCCATCCGCATTGCGAGTTATTCGTCTTTTCTGAAATCAGATGACACGCAAGCGATGCGCGACGGATTGGATCGTGACGGGGCCGGGCATGCGGTGGCGGATCGGGTTCGGCAGCCTCGGAATCCGTGCGGACGCATCGCCGATGGAAGAAGGCGGATGGATGCGGCAACGCTTGACGGCCAACGCGGATGCGCACGGCGTCGCACTCTAGCGTCACTGCGCGGGACCGAAGGCCGCGGTCGGCTTCTACACGATGCGCGTGTTCGCGCCGGACGGGCTTGCGACACACGGCTGCGGCTTCGTGCCACCGCTGCGCTTGCCGGCCCGCGCTGGCGGACGGCACGCGACGCAGACGCGATTGCGACGCAGGCCGTGGCGATGCGTGACGAATGCGGCGTCGCATCGGACACAGCGCGCCGTCGACAGCACGCCGCTGTCGAGGAGACGAATCAGCAGCCACGCACGCGTCAGGTCGAGCAGCGGCTCGCAGTGTGCCGCGTCGCATCGCCTCGCATACCATTCATAGGCCTTCACGAGCGCATCGAGTCGCGCACACTTCACGTTGCTCCGCAGAAAGTGGCAGGCGTTGAGGAACAGCGACGCGTGGATGTTGGCCTGCCACGTCATGTACCAGTCGCTGGAGAACGGCAGCCGGCCTTTCGGCGGCGCGACGCCACGCACCTCGCGATACAGCCGGACCAGGCGCTCATGCGGCAGCGACAGTTCGATTTCGAGCATCTGCGGGCGCGCACCGAGCCGAATCAGCGTCACGGCCGCCAACACGTGCTTCGCGTCATCGGTAAGACTCGAGGCATGCGCCGTCCGGGGGCCGCCGCTCACGGCGCGTCCTGGTCGAAAGCCCCAAGACTGGACAGCGCCATCGCGGTATGAAGCCGCACGGCGTCGCCCGGCGATTCGGGCCGCGCGAGCGCCGCGACCGTTTCGTATCGGCTCAGGCGCAGTACGCAAAGCAGCTGCCCCGACGACGACAGGCTCATCATCGATCGCATCGTCAAGCTTTCCAGCGTGCCGGCCATTTCCGGCGTGGCGCCGAGGCGAAACATGCCGGTCGCGCGATCCGTCTGCAACAACCGCTGCGCCAGCCACAGATACGACAGGTTCAGGTCGCGAATTGACTCTTCTTCATTGATAGTTCCCATATTGCACCTTGATTGATATCGATTCAGGCCGATGGAGACGTCTCGAAAATTCGAGCAAAGTAATATGCCCTGTTTCACGATGCAAATCACCTGCTTAAACATCAATTGCCGATTTTCAGAAAGCAATCGATTGAAATAAAACAGCGCGCCCCGTATTGGCACGTTCGGCTCTTTTCATCGTATAGTCTGCACCCGGGCTCGATCGCACCCCGAAAAATCTCGGCGTCCGTAACTCGCCCGGCCCCTGCTGTCGCGATCTTCGTTATGCTCGTTGTGCGCGTCACCGCACGGAAGGCCGCGATGATCCAGTATCAACCATGACTTTCCGGATGTAAATCCGACGTTAGCCCGAGGCGAAACAGAATCGAATACGACCAAAGTATTAAGACTTTTCGAAGAACCGGGTTCTCCAAAATCAGAAGAGGTCCGCCTCCAGACTTAATTCTTATTTACATGAAAATACTCATCGTCGATGATCATCCGATTCTGCGAGATGGCGTGGCGAAGTTGTTGCGCCAGGATCATGACGGGATGGTCGACATTCAGGCAAGCAACGCCGACGATGCAATGCGGCTGCTCGAACAGCACACCGATCTCGACGTCATCGTGCTGGATCTGAAAATGAACGGCATGGACGGTTTCGCCGCGATTGCGGCGATCACGCAGGTCCGGCCCGAGTTGCCGATCATCGTGCTGTCCACATCCGAGGATCCGCACGACGTGCGCGCCGCCTTCACGCACGGCGCGCTCGGCTACATTCCCAAATCCTCGACCGTGCACACGTTGCTGTCGGCCATCAAGATGATCATGAACGGCGAGCGTTACGTGCCGCCGCTGCTGCTCGATACGCAGTCGGCGCATCGCAACCCGCCGCCCGCGCACGAACCCGACGTCCCGCGCCTGACGCTGCGCCAGCTCGACGTGCTGCGCCTGATCGCCGAAGGCGTGCCGAACAAGCTCATCGCCGATCGGCTCGGCCTGTCGGAGAAGACCGTCAAGGCGCACATCACCGCGATCTTCAAGGCGCTTCACGTGCGCAATCGCACCCAAGCCGCCGCGACAGGCCAGCGCCTGGGGCTCCTCTGAACTGCCTCGCCTCGCCGCGACGCATGCGATGCATGTACGGTCGAAGGCACGGCGACACGAACCGGACGGCGTTCATGCGTCGTGCCCGGCGCGCGCCGGCCGCGCCGGCGACGCCGTTCCATCAATGTGCACGCGATGTCATCGCGCCACGCCGGCTGCCGGCGCAGCGCCGCCCGTCGATTGCATCAAGCCGGTTCGCACCCGCGGCATCGCCGCCGTCACCGCGCCGGCGGCCGGAATCGTTCCGGACGACGATGCGCCGACCGGCGGAACCAGCGCGACGCCGTCCATCGTATTGCCGCTGACGACGATCTGGCTGGCCGTGCAGCCGCGCGACAGCAGCGACACCGGCGTGCCGGCGACCGACGCGAACGTGTTGTCGGAGACCTGGAATTCGCACACGTTGCCGATTGCCCGGAACCCCGCGGAGCCCGATCCCGATACGCGATTGCGCGTCACCTTGACGTACGACACCGAGCCCGACCACGTGTCCAGTTCGAGCGCGCCCTGCTGCGTCGGCTGCAGCCCGTTGTTCACATTCGAATTCTGGATGTTGGTCACCGAATTGTTGTCGATCACCAAGTTCGACACGCCGAAGGTGCGCCAGCTGTCCTCCTGTGCGACGAGAATGCCGGCCGCCTTCTGCACGCCGTCGACCGTGTTGTTCGAGATCGTCACGGCCTGGCCGCCGACAACGGCAATGCCGCGCCCCCAGTAATTCGCCGACACGGTGTTGTGGTCGATCAGCACGTTGCTGCTGAGACGGCCGTCGCCCAGATAGCTGACGACGGCGATCAGGTCGTCACCCGTGCCCGTCACAGTATTGTTCTGCACGAGCACGTTGGTCGAACCGTAGGTGGTGTGGATGCCGTCGGCCAGCGTGGCCCGCACGGTATTGCCCACGATCGCGACGTTGCTGCCGCCGAACACGAAAATCCCGGCACTGGCGCCGCCCTGGATCGTCACGCCGAGCACCTGGACGTCCGTGCCCGTCACCTCGACCTTGGTCGATTCGGGCGTGGTGAGCCGCGTCGCACCGGTACCGATCAGCGTAACGCCGACCAATGTCGAACCGGCGCCGCTCATCACGAGCGTCTGGTCGGACGGATTGGTCGCGAGGAGCGTCGCGCCGTAGCCCGACACCACGACACCCGGCACCGCCACCGACAACGAGCGGCTGACGGTATAGCGTCCCGGCGCGAGTATCAGCGTTTGTCCGGCCTGCAGTGCGTTGAGCGCCGCCTGCAATGCATCGGTCTGGTCGCTGCCGTCGCTTGCCGGCCTGACGGTCACGGCCGGCGGCACGGCAGTCGTTGCCGGTCGCGATCGCGCATGCGCGATACGCCACGGCGCGGCGTAGCCCGTAAGCGTCACCGCGCAAACATGAACCGGGAAGCTGGCGACACAACACGCGCATGCAACCACTCCGGCACTGACAATACGAAATGACCTGGTCATGATGACCCCCTCGATAGGCATCCGCCCGACGCAGCGCGATGCGGCGGCATCCGGCCGCAACGCGTCGACGGTCGGCCGGCGAGCCGGCTCGACACGTGTCGAACATCGGAGCAGAACGATTTCGTGCGAAACCACTTGGACAGCCGGCCTTGCTTCAGGCCAATGCCCGTTCGTCTGCCGATACAGGCGAGCCGCTCCCCCAAGAGCGGCTCGACGTCGACGGAGCCGGCAGCGTGCGGCCGTCGAGCGACATGCCGAAGCCCTTGCACGAGCGACGCGGGTCGGCCGGCTTCGTCTCCGGACCCATACGATCATTTCGCTCGATTGGAAGTCTATTTCGCCGTTGGCGCGTGCAAATCGGACAGAAGCCCCGCGACGTCGTAGGACGGGTCGTGTGCCCCTGTCGCATCCGCGATATGGACCGGCTTACGACTCGTCGTGCCGGCTCGGGACGTCGCGCGCCAGACGTGAATGTGTTCTCGAGACGAGCCGCGTGTCAGTATTTAGCTTTACTGATCAATTCCGATGTATGAAAGCGCGACGACCTCAAACCGTGCGTCACAACAACGTCGTGCTGCCGCAGGATGCGCTGCGCATGCACGAGCAACCGCTCGCCGGGATGCGTCAGCACCACGTCGCGTCTCGCCCCGTCGTCGATGTCGCGACGCGCCTCGCCAACATCACGCCACCCGGGCTCGATCGCGCGCTGCTGCTGAGCACCGGCGCGGAATCGAACGGGCTCGGCGGCGTCCGCCGCGTACGGCGCCGGCCGCAAGGGTGTCGGTCCGGCCGCCGTCGGTTCGTTCGCGATTCCGGCGCCGTTCACGTACCGGCCGCGCTTCGAGCGCGACGGCGCCTACGATCCTCTCGCCGAACCCGACTCCGCATTCGACCTGATCGATCGCCAGGCGAGCGGCAACTCGCCGCGTCCGTCGCGGAGCCGATCCTCAGTTCGGGCGGCATCATCGAACTGCCGGAAGGCTACATGGCGGCGCTCAAGCAGTGTGAGGCGCGCAGGACGCTGCTGATCCTCGACGAAGCGCAAACCGGTGTCGGGCGCGCCGGCACACAGCCCCCTCCTCCCGGCGCCGCGGGCGCGCGCCCGGAAAGCCGTCAGCGATAATCCATCAGCACCTCGACGACGCCCGTCACGGCGCCCACGCCGATTGTCTCGGCTGTCTGGATATATCGTGCAACCAGCGGAACCGTGTACGACCCGCCCGTCGCCGTGTCATACGAGGTGAGGTTCATCGGCGTGTTGAACTGAACCGGCGTGCCGCCCGGGTCCGTCAACTGGATCGCGACACCGGAAGCCGTCGTCCCGGGGCCGTTCGGCAGCACGCCATTGGCGGAAGCCGGAGCCCCACCGGCCGGCGCCAGCGTGTAGCCAACATGGTTGTAACCGGCCGGGCACGCTTCCATCTGCAAGTCGAACGGCACTTCGACATTCGTTGTCGTACCAACGCCACCAAATTGATACACGACCGTTTGCGGCAAATTCACTGTCTTGTCCGGAACATTGCACGTTCCGACGATCGGTGTAACCGGCGCCTGACCGGCATTCACGCTGAACGATGAGCCGCCGCCAACGCCGAACACCGTCATGCCGGTCGTCGTCAGGTATGAGAGGCCAGTCGTGTACACGGCACTCGATGTCCTGATCGCGATCAACTCCACACGCGACGGTTTGACGCCGACCGAGCTCGACGTAACCGGCTGACCATCGAACAGCACCTGCATTTTCAAACCCGGGTTTCGCGAACTGATGTCAGGGCCGGCGATCGGAGGGTTGGTGGCAAGACCCTTGTCGTAAAGCGTGACGCTGGTGATCTCGCATGATGGTTGACCGCATAAGGCCATCCAGTCGACCGGTATGAGCGCGCGCAGCACGACGGTCCCTGGCGGCGCGGTGGTCGGAATGGAAAGAGGGGAACCCCACGGGGAATACCACAGCTTGACTGGCGTGACCGTTTGTCCGACACCTGACGGCGAATAGACGAACGCGCCCAACGCGAAAAGCCAGACACAGGCGACCACGCCTCGAATTGTCCTCATACGTTTCCTCACGAGGGTTGAGCCGAATCGCCCGTCGAGAGATTCGGCCGGTAATCCGCGTGTTCCACCGATACACACGGCAACTCGACGCGCTGCGGCAGTCCGCCGGCGCCCCGACCCTGCCTGGCGCGCCGTTCAGGCAGCGCATACGAGACTTTGCAGAGCGACTTTTCGCCACTGCCATTCCACTCCACGAACAGATCGCCGCGCTCCGACAATCCGCGTGCGAAGAGCTTGCCGCCCTGCCCCACCACACCGATATCCGCGCCATCCTGATCGACGACCGACGCGCCGAACGGCACCGGCGCGCCATCCGGCCGATGCATGCGGATCACCGCCGAGCGACCGAACGTCGTCCTGAACTCGAGCAGCGGCACGGCGCCCGCGAGCGGCGCGACGCGCTGGCTCGTTTCCTGCAATTCGACATCCGTCGACAACCCCTTCGGATCGAGCGTGATCTCGTTCATCCTGAACGGCGACAGAAACGGCACGACCGCATAGCCGTTGCGTCCGACGCGCACGCCCGACATGTTCGTGACGCGCGCCCCTTCCGCATGGGGCGCCTTGACGATCGCGAATGTCTCCGACAACGGCTGAGACAACGTGACGCCGCCCGGATGCGCGACCATCGCGCCGCGCAAGCCCAGCGAGAATTGCTGAAAATCCGTGCTGACACCGAAACTGCCGCTGACGTCCGCAATCGAGCCGCGATACATCGCGTTCGCGCCGCCGGCGGTTTGTGATCGACCACGACTTGCATCGTGATCGACGTTCACGCCATACGAGAAATTGCCTTCGCGCCCAAGCGCGCCGGACAGACTCGTTTGCGCCCGCGTCGACCCTTGCGTGTCGCGATTGAAGTTGAGCGACAGCATCGCAGGCCGCTTCGATCCGAGCGGAATGGTCAGGCCTGCGTACAGTAACGTGCTCGATCGCCCCCACGCGTCGCGCTGGCGGGTCGCCGACAGGTTGTACGACACATCGCGGAAGCTGTTGTTGTAGCCGATCGTATAGTCGACGTCCGACCCGCTGCGATTCCAGTACGTCATCGCGGATGCGGTCACGTTGAGGCTGCCGCCCTTGCTGCCGAGCTGTTGACTCATCGTGAACGACATGCGATTGCGCTGCCGGTATATTCCCGCCGAGCCCATGAAAACCTTGGCCTGGTCGCGCGCGGACATCGCATCGTTCAGACCGAAAAAACCATCCGTCGAATAGCGGTAAGCCGCAATGGCGATGTTCGTGCCGGTCGCATCGATCTGTTTCGCGTAGTTGATGCGGACGCTTTGTCCCGAATAGCGCCGCTCGCGCGGAATCGACGTCACGGCATGGGTGACGTCCACGCCGAATGCGCCCCAGGACGTGTTGAGCACGCCGCCGAGCATCGCGGCGGCGTAGCCCTCCGCGACCGTCGCGCCGCCATAGCCCGTCAGCATGTTGGTGAAGCCGTGCTGCCAGGTTGCCTGCGTGAAGAAAGGCGTCGTCTCGGGAAGGTTGCGCACGAAACCGGCCGTGAAGCTGTAGCGGTTTTGCCCGGGACGCAACGACAACGGAACCGCGGCATACGGCACCGTAAACGAATGCACCGAGCCGTCGGCCTCCATCACGGAGACGTGCAGATCGCCGCCGTAACCGGTCGGATAAAGATCGTCGATGATGAACGCGCCCGGCGCAACGGTCGTTTCGTACAGCTTCACGCCGTTCTGCATGACGGTCACCTTCGCGTTGGTGTTGGCGACACCCCGCACGACAGGTGCATAACCGCGCTGCGACTCCGGCAGCATTCGGTCGTCCGTGTAGACGCGCACGCCGCGAAACGACGTCGAATCGAACAGATCGCCCGACGTGTATGATTCGCCGATCACCAGTTGCGACATCCAGGACGTCAGGTCGCGCTGCGCATAGGTCGAGACCGCTTCGTAACGCGTCCGACCGCGGTTGTCCACGTTCATCGAGCCGCTGTGACGAAAATGCCAGCGCTGGAAATTGAAGCCGCCGTCAAGACCCACGTAGCCCTGCGTGTTGCTTGCTGCGCCCTTGACGTGCGAATTGTAGACGTTGACGTTATAACCCAGCATCGCGACCGGCGCGCCGGCGCTCCACTGGTCCGGATTCACCGCGTCACGCGCGTGCCGCCGCAGCGACGCTTGCGGGATACTCAGATCGACGCGCTGGTTGCCGAAGTCGAATTCAACCGATGCCTCCGGAAGCGCTTCGCCGACGCGCATGCATGCGCCGGGCCGGCCGAGCGTCGTCCGGACCTCCTCGGACAGTTGCTCGACGTCGATGCCGATCGTCTCGAGCATCGACTGATCGAAGCACGGTTGCGCATCGGCGACGCCGGGCGCCGACTTGAACGTCAATTCGAACCGCCCGATCCAACGGCCGTCGACATACATGTCCGGAATGTACTTTCCGGCACGCACGACGTTGCCGCGCGCGTAGCGCGATACATCGATCCCGCCGCTCGCGTTGTTCAGGAATCCCCCCTGAAACTCAACCTGGGCAAATTCCGTTTGCGCGAGTTGTTGCGTCGTCGCATATGCAGACTCTGCCTGCCATCCCGCCATCGCGATCAGGCACGCCGCGCAAATCGATTTCAGCTTGGGCCGATTCTCTTGCGGCAAACTGGTACGCCGACGCACTATGATTTCCCTCTCTGAAGAGCATCGCTTTTCTTTTTTCACGCCGACATCGTCGGTGGGGCGACTGCGGTCCTTCTTCTCCCGACATCAGTGCGCGACAGCCGCCTCATGCGCACGACCGCTTCCCCAGTCGTCGACACTGCTGTACGTCACGGTCGCATCGCCAACGTCACGGGCGCCGAGCCCCTTGACCGGGAACGTTGCCGCCTCGCCCGGAAGGATGTGGCCGATTCCTGCCGTGAACGGCTTGCCGCGCACATTCAGCGTGACGCTGCCCAGATTGACGACGTAGGACGTCGGGTTTTCCGCCTTCAGAACGATCTGTTGCTTGTCGTCGCGGACGAGGCTCCATCTGAGCGCCTTCGGCGCCTCGGAAGAATCCCCGGACAGACCGGCCGGCCGGTACATCAGCTTGATGCGCGACCGAAAAGCGACCTGCAATACGTTCCGGTCTTCAGTAGCCGCCGCCTTCGGCGGCACGTCGAGCACGTTCAGCCAGAACAACGACTCCTTGTCGGCCGGCAAGGGTTCGCCGCTGTAAATGATCCGCAGCGCCTGGCCCTTCCCGGGCTCCACGCGGAACACGGTCGGTGTCACCACAAACGGAACGTCGATTTCATCGACCGACGCACGCATGTCGCCATCGTCGATCCATGCCTGCACGAGCGACGGCTGTTTCCCTTCGTTCACCAGTTGAATCGTGGCTTCCTTGTCCTTGGCCTCGAAGACGATCCGCGTAGCGGAGAGCACCACGCTGGCGGACGCTTCGGTCAACGGCAACATCAGCGTCAGAATCGCCAGCGTGCCGAATACCATCATCGAAAACGCTTTTTTGTATGGATTCCTCAATTTCATTCTGCCTATCCTCTGGGAATTGTTCCGATGCGCGGCCAATCTGACAGCCTGTCGATCCGAACCTCGGCTGGCCACTGCGGAGGATGGCCAGCCGCCAATTCAGCTCATTTCCGAATCAGGGGTACACGAGCGAATACGTGACATAGGTGCTCGCGTCACCGGCCGTCGCCACGCCAGTCGCCACGTACTCCGCTGCGTATTGCAGCGTCGCGCCGCCGTCGACGATCTTCACTACCTGCGAGCTCTGATCCTCGAAAGCCGCACCGACCTTGATCGGCTGATACGTGTCGTTCAGCAGCCCGATTTCGACATTGGCCGCCGGATTCGCCGTACCGGTCGGCTTCAGCCGGCCCGTTGCCAGGTTCACGGCAGGACCGGGCTCGAACGCAACCGCGACTTGCGTCGGCGCATAAGCCGCCGTGCTGCACCCCGTCAATTGGAAGCTGAACGGTGTGCGGCCTGCGCTCTTGCCCGCTGCGGAAAGCTGCGCGGTGCCGACATTGGGCAGCATGACCGTGACATTGCCGTTGGCTGAGACGTTGCTGATCTTGCACGTCGAGGCAATGACCGCGCCCTGGAAAAGGACCGAGCCGTCCGATGCGTGTGCGACATTCGCGCCGAACGCGGCTGCCAGGCCGACAGCGGACATCAACATGGTGATTTTTTTCATTTGAGATTCCCTCAGGTTACACAAACAAACGAATAAAAAAATCCAGACTTACCTCCCACAGCGCCGATAAAGTCCAATCGATTTATTTATCCGGATAAGCGCCCACATTTACAAAGATCTTTTTTATCAATGGAGCGCGACGCCTATGCCACTACACAATCCTGGCCGGCCGGCCATTCCAGAGCGAATCGCGCCGATATACATCTTTCGGGTTTCGTTACAAGTCAATAACTAAGTCAACGACTTACCGATACACCCGCAAGACAACAGCATCCGCCCCAAACCCGCGTCGATCTCGGCGCCTGCAGGAAAGCGCCCCGGGCCCACCGCCCGGAAAACCGGCAAAAGATGTGTTGAGCCGATGCCCGAACTGCGCGCTTGATCAGTTCGAGATCGCGCTTCACGCCGGTTTTTATCGGCCCGGCCTTCTGCGCATTGCACGCTTGCCTTTGCTCGGATACCCGGCGGCCTCTGTTGACAGACGAGCCGAACGGGTGTGGAAGCGCAACCGCGTTCTCTCTCGACGCTCATCCCAGCCGGCATCTGCCCTTATTATTTTTCTTGACGGCCGCGCTGCCGGCAGCGGCTTGACCGTGGGCGACAGGTATTCGCCATTGCAATACGCGGATTGCATTGCGATGACGATCTGGTTATCGGCGCTTGGCACACCTCGCGTAAATTCGATCAAACGCCGGCGAATTCAGAATTACCCCATCGCAAACAACCGACCAAGGCAACCCTTCATACTTCCATTTTCTTGCAGTGCGCAGCAGTAAAATTTCCCGTCGGCAACTAAACTATTTAAATGATACTTTTCTGGAATCCGCGCACGATATAAGAATCATCCTAATTTCATCTCATAAAATTTGGGATAAGCGCGGTTTGACAATGATTAACGGTTGGGGAGAGCGGATCGCTCCCAGAGCTGGCGGGGATGTTGAGCACGCATAATCCGAAGGGGGAAACGCGCTCACTGATATGAACGGCCCGGCGGCACGCGATCGGGCCGCAAATGACCGGCCGGGCGATGGATTGCGACTGTTCCTGACGTCGGTGTCGCGCGGACAGTACCGAGTGCCGCCGGCCCGTTGCAGGCCGGCGGCATCCAGCATCAACCGCCGAGATACGCCTGCTTGATCCGGTCGTTCGCGAGCAGGTTCGCGCCCGTATCGGCGAGCACCACGCGCCCCGTTTCGAGCACGTAGCCGCGATCGGCCACGCCGAGCGCCTTGTTCGCGTTCTGCTCGACGAGAAACACCGTGACGCCCTCGTCGCGAATCGTCCGGATGATGTCGAAGATCTGCGCGATCACGAGCGGCGCGAGACCGAGCGTCGGCTCATCGAGCAGCAGCAGGCGCGGCTTGCTCATCAGCGCACGGCCGATCGCCAGCATCTGCTGCTCGCCGCCCGACATCGTGCCGGCCCGCTGCGCCGCGCGCTCCTTCAGGCGCGGAAACAGCTTGAAGACGTGCTCGATGCCGTCGTCGATCTCGTGACGGCTCGCGAAAAACCCGCCCATCTTCAGGTTTTCGAGCACCGTCAGGCTCGGGAACACGCGCCGTCCTTCCGGCGAGATCGCCATCCCCTGTCGCATGATCTGGTGCGTCGACATCGCGGTGATGTCGTTGCCCTCGAACAGCACGCGGCCCGACGATGCGCGCGGCGTGCCGCACACGGTCATCATCAGCGTCGTCTTGCCGGCGCCGTTGCTGCCGATCAGCGTGACGATCTCGCCCTTGTTCACCTCGATCGACACGCCCGCGAGCGCCTCGACCGCGCCGTAGTGCGTATGGACCTGTTCCAGCTTCAGCATCACTCTTCCCCCAGATACGCCTTGATCACGCGCGGGTCGTTGCGAACCGCTTCCGGCGTGCCGATCACGATCGGCCGGCCGTGCTCCATCACGAGGATGCGGTCCGACACGCCCATCACGAGGCTCATGTCGTGTTCGATCAGCAGCACCGATACGCCGAACTCGCGGCGCAGCTTGTCGATCAGGTGCTGCAGTTCGATCTTCTCCTGCGGGTTGAGACCGGCCGCCGGCTCGTCCAGCATCAACAGGCGCGGCTCGGTGATCATGCAGCGCGCGATCTCCAGGCGACGCTGGTGCCCGTACGACAGCGTGCCGGCCTGGCGGTTGGCGACCGCCGTCAGCCCCATCCGGTCGAGCCATACGGCCGCGCGCTCGAGTGCTTCCTTCTCCGCGCGCCGATACGCGGGCGTCGCGAACAGGCCGTGCAGCATCCCCGACTTCACCTTGCGATGCTGCGCGACGAGCAGGTTCTCGACGACCGTCAGCGACTTGAACAGGCGGATGTTCTGGAACGTGCGCACGAGACCCTTCAGCGCGATCTTGTGGCTCGGCAGCCCGGCGATCGCGTGGCCGTCGAGCACGACGTCGCCGCCGGTCGGCTTGTAGAAGCCGCCGACGCAGTTGAACACCGTGGTCTTGCCCGCGCCGTTCGGCCCGATGATCGCGAACACCTCGTTGCAGCGCACGTCGAAATCGATGCCGTCCACCGCGAGCAACCCGCCGAAGCGCATCTGCAGCCCGGCGACCTTCAACAGTTCCGTATTCGCGCTCATTGCGGCAGCTCCACGTGGGGACGGCTCGCGGGCAGCAGGCCCTGCGGACGCCACATCATCATCAACACCATCACCAGACCGAAGATCAGCATCCGGTACTCGGCGAAGCCGCGCGCGACTTCCGGCAGCACGGTCAGCAGGATCGCCGCGAGAATCACGCCGAGCTGCGAACCCATCCCGCCGAGCACGACGATCGCGAGGATCAGCGCCGATTCGATGAAGGTGAACGATTCAGGATTCACGAGGCCCTGACGCGCGGCGAAGAACGCGCCGCCGATGCCCGCGAACGCCGCGCCGAGCGTGAACGCCGACAGCTTGATGCGCGTCGGGTTGAGACCCAGCGAGCGGCAGGCGATCTCGTCGTCGCGCAGCGCTTCCCACGCACGCCCCATCGGCATGCGGATCAGGCGGCTCGTCACGAACAGCGTGAAGCCGACCAGCACCAGCGCGATCAGGTACAGGAAGATCACCATGTGCTCGCCGCTGTATTCCAGCCCGATCAGCTCATGGAAGGTCTTCGCGCCCTCGACGCTCGCCGAGCGCGCCATCTCGAAGCCGAACACCGTCGGCTTCGGAATGCTCGAGATGCCGTCCGGGCCACCCGTGAGGCTCGTCAGGTTGTTGGCGAGCAGGCGGATGATTTCGCCGAAGCCGAGCGTGACGATCGCGAGATAGTCGCCGCGCAGACGCAACACCGGGAAGCCGAGCAGGAAGCCGAACGTCGCCGAGGCGATCGCCGCGATCGGCAGGCACTCCCAGAACGACAGCCCGAAATACTGGTTCAGCATCGCGTACGTATAGCCGCCGACCGCGTAGAACCCGACATAGCCGAGATCGAGCAGCCCCGCGAAACCGACCACGATGTTCAGCCCGAGGCCGAGGATCACGTAGATCAGCGCGAGCGTCGCGACGTCCACGGCGCCGCGCGAACCGAAGAACGGCCACACGAGGCCGACCGCGAGCAGCACCCAGATGATCGCGCGCTGCTGCTGCGCGCCCATCGCGGGCATCGCCGGCAGCTTCACTGCGGATTTCGCGCGCACGAGCCACGGCTTGAACAACTGGAACAGGAACACGGCCGCGACCGCGATCCACACCGGACGCCAGTGCGGCGTCAGCACGACCTGATAGCCGTCGAGCTTCAACTGCAGGCCGAGCACCGGAATCGTGAGGATCGCCGTCAGCAGCGCGGCGGCCGCGGCATTCTTCAGCGCCTGGCCGACCGAAGCGTCGGCGGCCGGGCGGCGAACGGAAATGACTTGACTCATCTGCGTCTCCCTCAAACCTTTTCGATGTCCGACTTGCCGAGCAGGCCGGTCGGGCGGAAGAGCAGGATCAGCACGAGCAGGCCGAACGCGACGACGTCCTTGTACTCGGCCGGCATGTAGCCTGCGGCGAAGGTTTCGGCGAGGCCCAGCAGCACGCCGCCGAGCATCGCGCCCGGGATGCTGCCGATCCCGCCCAGCACCGCGGCGGTGAACGCCTTGATGCCCGCGACGAAGCCGATGTACGGATTCAGCTTGCCGATCGTCAGCCCGATCAGCACGCCGCCGACGGCCGCCAGCATCGCGCCGAGCACGAACGTGAACGAGATCACGCGGTCCGTGTCGATGCCGAGCAGGTTCGCCATCTTCATGTCTTCAGCGCATGCGCGGCAGGCACGGCCCATCCGCGAATGCGAGATGAACAGCGTCAGCGCGATCATCAGCACGATCGTCACGCAGACGATCAACAGACGCGCATACGGAATCGTCACGTCGTAGTCGCCGCCGAGGTGGATGTCGAACGCGCCGGAGATCAGCACCGGCACGGACACGTCGCGCGCGCCCTGGCCAATCTGCACGTAGTTCTGCAGGAAGATCGACATGCCGATCGCGGAGATCAGCGGCACGAGGCGCGGGCCGCCGCGCAGCGGCCGATACGCGACGCGCTCGACCGCGAAGCCGTACAGGCCGGTGACGATCACCGACACGATCAGCGCGGCGCCGAGCACGAGCGGCAGCGGATAGCCGGCGGAGATGCCGATGGCGGTGAGGGTCACGAGGCCCACGTACGCGCCGATCATGTAGATCTCGCCGTGGGCGAAGTTGATCATGCCGATGATGCCGTAGACCATCGAATAGCCGATGGCGATCAGCGCATAGATCGCACCCAGCGTCAGGCCGTTGACCAGCTGCTGGGCGAATTGAGGAAAGAAGTCAGTCATGTGCGGGAAGCTCCCGTTGGCGCTGGGTCGCATGCCGTCGCCGGATCACGGCGTTCGGCCGCGCGCAACGCACGGTGTCGTCTCGGGCCGCCCGTCGGCCGCGGAACGGCCAAATGCGCACGCGCTCCGCTCGGGTTACGGGCAGAGCGAGCGCGCGGGCGGATACTCCGTTGTTACTTGGCGGCGGTCTTCGTCGCGTCCTTGTGCCACGTGTAGACGACGAACTTGAACGCCTTCAGGTCGCCCTGGGCGTCATACGCGACCTTGCCGATCGGCGTGTCGAACGTCGTCTTGTGCATGTACGCGGCGACCTTCGTCGGGTCAGTCGTCTTCGCGCCGGCGATCGCGTCGGCGATGATCTTCACCGCTGCGTACGACGGCATCTGGAACGGGCCGTTCGGGTCGCGCTTCTTGTCGGCGAACGCCTTCACGAGCGCCGCGTTGGCCGGGTCGGCCGAGAAGTCGGCCGGCAGCGTGACCAGCATGCCTTCCGAAGCCGGGCCGGCGATTGCCGTCACGTCCTTGTTGCCCACGCCTTCAGGCCCCATGAACGTGGCCTTCACGCCCTGCTCGCGCGCCTGGCGCATCAGCAGGCCCATTTCCGGGTGGTAGCCGCCGAAGTAGACGAAATCGACGCCTTGCGACTTCAGCTTCGTGATGATCGCCGAGTAGTCCGAATCGCCGGCGTTGATGCCTTCGAACAGCACGACCGGGATCTTCGCGGCTTCGAGGTCCTTCTTCACCGACGACGCGATGCCCTGGCCGTACGACTGCTTGTCGTGCAGGACCGCGACCTTCTTCGGCTTCACGTTGTTGATGATGTAGTGCGCGGCGGCCGGGCCTTGCTGGTCGTCGCGGCCGATCGTGCGGAAGATGAAGTGGCGCTTCTTGCCTTCCGTCAGCTGCGGCGCGGTGGCCGACGGCGTGACCATCACGATGCCTTCGTTTTCGTAGATGTCGGATGCGGGGATCGTCGAACCCGAGCACACGTGACCGATCACGTACTTGATCTTCTGGCTGACGATCTTGTTGGCGACGGCGACGGCCTGCTTCGGTTCGCATGCGTCGTCCATCTGCACGACTTCGAACTTGTTGCCGCCCGCACCGCCGGCCGCGTTGATCTGTTCGATCGCGGTCAGCGCGCCGGCCTTCACCATGTCGCCGTATTGGGCGACCGAGCCGCTCATCGGACCAGCGATGGCGATCTTCACGGTTTCCGCTTGCGCGGCGGCGGCGCCGGCGGCGAACAGCACGGCGGCGGCGGAAATGGACGTAAGACGGGACAGCGTCATCTGGGAGCTCCTCGATGTTGTTTAGTCATACGGGCAAAGGCGGCATGACTTGCGCAATCGAACAGCACCCGGGGCGAGGACATGGGACACGCCCGAGACACATGAAGACGGACCTGCGGATGGATGTTGCGTAGCGGGGCCCGGCTCTTGCAGTCCCCCAAGGGGGACGTCTGGTTCGGAAAGACATCGTGATGCGTCTTGCATTGCGCAAGCGTTTCGCCTGCCCCGCTTGCCAACTGCTCGTTCGGAGGGATGGTCCGACAGCCGTTGGCAAGGCAGTCGAAATTATATGGGGGTTTTCAAATCGTCTGTCAAAAATGCCGCTTCTATGAGGGAAAACACGGAGAAACTTGACTCGCGCAAGGTGGCGATGTGGGAGCAACTGAGGTGGGCGGCGAACGTTTGCGACGGGTGCAATTGGGTTGCGATTTTGGGTGGGCTCGTCGATGGATTCCTTGCCGGGTTTAGGTTTCGGCGATTTGTCGTCGTGCGTCGTGTGCATTTTTTGATACTCAGGGTCCCATCGCCGATGATCAATCAACTGATGATTGTGTCGGCGTGCACCGTGTCGGGGCGATGCGACTGCGCCGCCAATCTTTCTGTTTACCGACATTTACACTTCACGCGAAAGCTGTTTGTGATTTTTATGAAATAATGCGGCCTCGCTTCTGCAATCCAGCCAGCCTTCCTGTGAGTCGCCCCTTCCGCGATTCGCAGTCGCTTCAGGGCCGCTTCGACGCCCATACGTCGCCGAGCCGCCAGCCAGTGATCTGCCGTTTTTTCTCATTGCACATCACCTGGTTCGGATCCCGATGAATCATCCTCTCCGTTTTTCTTCCGCCGCCGCGCTCGCTTGTGCGCTTTCTGTTTCGACCGCCGACGCCTCGGGCCGCGATTCGCTGATTGCCGGTTCCGGCGGGGCCAATATGTTTCGCTCGGAACGCCGGGCTGTCGCCAGGGATGACGCGCGTGCCGCGCTAACGACGCGGCGCGCGAAGTACGCGGCGCGGGCTGAACGTAGTCCGTTCGATACGCCGGATACGCGGCCGTTGCGGGTTTCGGGCGATACGCTCGAGCCGCAGCCTTCGGTTGAACACAGGGCCGGCGATTCTGCATGGCCTTCGAATCGCGTTGCGCTCGGCGCGGGCGGAAGCGATAGCTTCGGTCGCGCGTTACCCCAATACGAACAGCGCGCGCAGAACTGGACTGATTATCTGAGGGCCAACGGGTCGCAAGCGCCTGGCGGCAGGAATTCGTATCCGCCCACGCGGCCTTTCGATGCCGCGCGCGGTCCGCACGGTGCGCCGAATCCGTACAACCCATCGATGCCGCAGCCGGTGACGCGGACGTTCTACGACAACGGCGCGGGTTCGCATTGCACGGCTACGGGTGGTGCGGGAGCGTCGCGATCGTCTTGCAATATCGCTTGGTGATGTTTGGTGGCGGGTCGTGACTGCTGACGTCGCTGATCATCCGGACGTGACGCCCCTCACCTCGGCGAAACCACGATCGCCGCCCGCCGATTCTGCATTCTCCCGGCCGGTGTCCGGTTATCGCCCACCGGATCGCTCTTCCCCTTCGGGACAACCGCAATCCGCTTCCCGTCGAGCCCCACGTCCACCAGCTCGATCGCCACCACCTCCGCCCGCCGCCGCGACAACTCGAGATCGTAAGCAGCCTCCCCTTCCTCGTCGGAGTATCCATAAACCCGCACGCCGTTGATCCCCGCCGACCTCAACGTCCTGCCGATCCGCTCGACGATCCGCCTGACATCCGGCTTGAGGTTGTACCGATCGAAATCGAACAGAATCGGCCCCGTCGACCCGAACTCGAACCCCTGCTCGGTCTCCTGGAAGCCGGCCGACTTCAGCGCCGTGACCTGCGTCTGCGTGAGCCCCCGATGAAGCGGCGGCGTCTTGCATCCGCCGAGCAGCAGGCACAGAAGCACCGCACTCGCGACGCACACCCTCCCAATGCTCACAGGCAACGAGTCATCCATGATCGACCCCTTCGTACGCGCCCGCTTCGCGCGCGCTTATTATCCCGCCGCCGCGGCCTCGCCCGCGGCGCGAAACGATAGACATCAAACCCGCCCCGCCATGCCCTCCGCCAGTTGCCACGACCCCGGCCGCGCACGCTTGGCGCGGTACATCGCGGCATCCGACGCGCGCAGCAAGCCGCTCGCGTCGGACGCATGATCGGGATACAGCGCAATACCGGCACTCATCATGGTGGCCACCATGCGTCCGTCGGGCAGTTCGATCGACGGCACCATGCCGGACAAGATCTCATCGGCGATCCGGCACACGCTGTCCGTATCGCGCACAGCCGTCAGCATCACCGCGAATTCATCGCCGCCCAGCCGGGCGACGAGATCGGTCTCGCGCACCTGCGCGCGCAACCGCGCCGCCACGCCGATCAGCACCGCGTCGCCGGCATCGTGGCCGAGGCCGTCGTTGATTTCCTTGAAGCGGTCGCAGTCGAGATACAGGATGGCGACCCGCTGCCCCGTCACGACGGCGTCGCAGAGTGCAAGCGACAGACGCGACTCGAACTGCACGCGGTTGGGCAGCCCCGTGAGCGCATCGTGCGTGGCCTTGTGTTCGAGCGACGCGTTTTCGTCGCGCAGCGTGTTCTGCCAGTCTTCGAATTCGTCGAGCAACGCGTTGAAGTCTTCGCCGAGCTGGTTCAGTTCGGCGATCGCCACCGGCTCGACGCGACGCGCGAACGCACGCTCGCGCCGCACGGCGTGCGCGACGCCGGCCAGCGCGCGCAGCGGCGCGACGATGTTGCGCAGCAAACGCTTCGAGCTGACATACGCGCCGAGCACGCTGACGGCCAGGCCGCCGAGAATGCCGCCGATACCGCCGAGCAGGAATCCGAAGAACTGATGCCCGCGACCGCGCACGATGACCTGGCCGACGACGATGCCGTCGTGCGTCACCGGGGCGCTCACGGGCCCGGGCAGCGCCAGCGCGGCGACGCCACGCTCGAGCCGGGCGATCCGCCCTTCGGCGGGAAGCTTCCATGTTGCGAACAACTGGCCTTTGCCATCGGTGACCACCACCTGCGCGACGTCCTCGTCGGTGGCGATCATCGCGATCGCCTCGTTCGCCGCGACGCGGTCGCCGAACACGAGCGCCGCCTCGACCGTGTAACCGAGCGAGCGCGCCAGCAGGTTCAGGTTGTTGCCGGCGTACGCGCGCAGCGCGATCACGGCGACGACGATCAGCGACACGGCGGCCATCGCGACCGCGACGAACGCGAGGCGCAAATGCGCGCGGCGCAACACGCTTTGCAGCGTCGGGCGCGACACACGCGAAGGCGAAATGGAGGGGGCGGAACGTGTCATGGCGTCAGCGTCCGCCGCGCGAGATTGAGCACGTTCGGATGCACGCGCACGCCACTGCGCGCGACGGCGTCGAGATTGATGTCGAACGTGACGTGTTCGCCTTCGACCGCGAGACAGAACATGCTGCCCGCGGTGCATGACGGATCGTGTTCGGCGATGGTCAGCACCGGACGGCCGACCAGCGCGGTTCGCACCCGCTTTCGCTCGTCGCTTCCGAGCGCGCCGAGATACACGACGTCGCATGCGACGCCGAGCGCGGGATCGTCGAAGCGGACCCGCTGCACGTCGAGCACGGTCGAGCCGGCCTGCATCGAGTCGGTAAGGTCGCCCGCGTAGTCGGGCCTGCCCGTCACGCACAGATGCAGGCGAACGGGCGTCGTCGGCCAGCGCGTGAAACTGACGATGCCGAGCACGACCTGGCGCACGGCGGAGTCGTGTGACGAAAAGGCGGGACTCGTGGGATTGACGGGTGTCGTGGTGCCGACGAGCCGCACCGTGTCGTTCGGCTCGTCGGCATCGCCAGGCGCCCCGGCAAGAACGGCCGGGGCAACGCTCAGAACGCAAACGATTGCGATGAACGCGTGGCGCAATCCGGCGACTCGGCCCGACCGGCCGGACGCCGTCCGCGCGGCGATTGCCGCCGCGCCCGCTGGCGTCGATGCGGCCGCATGACTCGCGGCCGTCGCGCACACACTCGCATCCATGATGGAAACATCTGCTGCAGTCGTTCCCGGCCCTGCCTCCTGCCTGCCGTGCGCGCGCAGGCACCGTGTCGCGCGCACGAGTGCTTCCATCTTAGGTAAAAATCTGCATCCCGAACCAGTGGGAAACACCCGACAGTAACGTCATAAGGTACGCGGAAACGATGCCGTGCGCGACGATGCGCGTGGACCTGCATGCGGCAATCTCGTGCTCCGCGCGTGTCGGATCACCGCTTGTCGGCTTCCTCGACGAATATCTCGAACCACGCATTCATGACGGCCCAGAAATCCACCGGCTCGAGCTCGGTCGGATTCTCGTGCCACCAGAGCCGTCCTGCCGCGCTGCCGTCGCCGGCACTGTCGCGCAGATCCAGGCACAGATAGTCGCCGCTGCCGTTCTGAAATATCGTCCACACGAGATCGGGATTCACGCCGAGCTTGCGCGTCTCGTCGGGTGTCAGGTCGAGCTTGGCCGTCAGCGCGGTCTGGTCGCCGATCGGCATCGGTCCCATCGAGTTGGCGGGAAAGAAGGTCCAGCCGTTGTGCGTGAACTGATAGAAGCTGCGCAGATCGTCAGGCAGCGCACGCCACAGCGACATGTCGTCCGACACGAGATCGCCGAGCGGCGGATGGCCGATGAAGAAGTTCAGGTCGTCGCCTTCGACCGTGTAGGGATAGAGCAGGCACAGGTCGCCGTTTTCCTTCTGGAACACGGCAGGTCGCCGCAGCTTCTCGGCGAAGAACGTCTCGACCGCGGGCAGGCGGCCGATGACACCTGCCCACATCTTCGCGAGCCAGTTGCCGAGCGCGGCGTCGGACGTATCGAGCAGCGCGCGCCACGCGGTCGGCACCTGGACGTCGGCGGGAATCTCGTTCGACGCGAGCCAGACGTGCCCTCGCAACCGGAAGCGTTGCAGTTCGGCGGTGTAAGTCTTCGCGGATAGCTCAATCATTGCCAGTCACCATTGAATTCGTCATCGGGAATTCTACTTCGGCTGATCGCCGAGCAACTCGTTGATCTGCTGCTGCAGCAGCGTCCGGTTGTCGGCTTCGCGCTGCATCATCTTCTGTCGGAACCCTTCGTCCACCTTGATGCCGCCCTTCTTGTATTCAGTCCACTCGGCATAGGACTTCGATCCCTTCGACGTATTGGCGGTCTCGCTGAGACCCACGAAATTGTCCGGGTTGTTGAGCACCTTGACCTGGTTATCGAAGGACAGATCCTTGAACCCGGGCATCTCGGTGATCTCCTTCATCGACACGATGTGATCCGCATGCAACGGCTTGTCGATCGTGAGGCCCGGCAGCGCGGGATCGTCCATGCCCGGCTCGAAATTCTCGTTGACCATCTTCTGGATCTTCGAACTCGGCGTCTTGGACCGCAACTGCTCGTAGAGCGTTCGCGGCACGCCCTTGGTCGTGACCCGAATGTTGCCGCCGTTCGAGCCGAGCGTGTTCGGCTCGATTTCCACCTTGGTCCGGTTCAACACGTCGACGGCGTTCTTCGCGGCTTCGGTGTCGGCACCCTTCGCCCCCAGCCCGAGCAACGCGAATCCCGCCACGCCGACCATGATGTCGCCGTAGCCGGGACCCAGCGATTCGCCCCACGAATGCAGCGCATTCAGGCCGACGTTGGCGCCGATCACGGTCCCCGCGAACAGCGCGGTGGCACCGGCGCCTGCCGCGAGTGCGCCCAGGCCGGCCGCGCCAAGCGCAACGAAGCCGAGCACCTCGAGGGCCGTCTCGACCATCGCCTCGGTATCGTGGATAGCCACGACGGTGACGGTCTCTCCGCCGACCGTCACGTTGTCGCTCGCGGTCTTGATGACGGCACCGCACTCCATCTTCATCGACAGACGTGCCATCGGCTTGCCGTTGACGGTCACGGTCCGCGAGCCCTGCGCCACGAGCAGTTTCGGCTTGGGGAAGTGATTGAACGGCAGGCCGTTGCATTCGTCGGCAAAATCGACGCCGGCACGCAGCGCGGTACGACTGTTGACCGTGACGTTCGACGATCCCGGATGAAGCATGCCGGTGGTTGGACCGGATATGTTGGCCGCCTTCTGTATGCCGCGCACGAGCGCGCCGCCGGCGAGGCCGCCGCCCGCCACGCAGCCCCCGACGATCGCGACGAGCGCGAGACCGCCCGTGGCCGCGGTCGCCGTCACGATGGCGGCGGCGACGACCGCGCCGACCACGGCGCCGGCGATCATCCCGAGCAGGCCGAAGCCATGCGCGATCTCGTCGCCCATGCGGGCGGCGCGCAGGGCCGCCTCGGCACCGCTCATGACGACGCGCCGTCCGCGCGCTGCAGCCGCAGATGCGCTTCGATGTCCTGCATCGTGAGCAGCGGCGGCACGCCTTCCACGACAGTCACCGCGTTGAGACGGCGCCGCAATTCGAGCCCCGAATAGCCGGGATCGGGACGCAGCTCGTAGCGCCCTTCCGCCTTGAACAGCCCGTGACGGCTACGCTGCACGATCGTCGGCGCAAGCGGCGAACCATCGCTCGCGAAAAACACCCAGTCGTGACTTTCGACTTCGCGCGCGCTGATGCGCTCGCATGCCGCGCGAAGATCCGGATAGACGCGCAGCACGCGCGTCTTCGCCGACAGCGCGAACACGTGCGGCAGGACTTCGCGCGGCGCGGCCTGCGCATCGCCGTCGTCCGGCGCGGGCGGCATAACGACGAACGACGACAGGATCGCCGTCCATGCGGGAATGTGCCGCTCGAAATCCTCGACACGCGCATTGAGCGTGAACACCAGCATCGCATCGTCGAGCCTGACCATTGCCTGCCGCTGCCGCAGCATCGTCTTGTCGCTGCGCCATTGATAGTCGAGCATGAGGCCAGGACGCCCGTCGATCGCGACGGTCTCGCGCGCGAGCGGCTTGTATGCGGGAAACTGACGCTTGAATGCCGTCTGCTGGGCATCCGCGTATGCGCCCACGTCGTCGAGCGGCGTGTCGTAGTCGCGCGTGACCACGAACGCCACGTCCTTGCGGCCGGACGCGTCGGGCAAGTGGAACACGTTCATGGTCTGGTCTCGCCAGCCATCGGGCAAGACCATGCACCCCTCGTGCAATCGATAAACCGCCATTCCGTTCTTCCTTTCGTTGATCCGGACGCATGCGTCCCGGCGGCGCGTTACTTCGTCTTCTCGCCGAAGCCGACGCTCGACAGGCAATCGGGGTTGCGCTCCGCGAACCCGAACACGAGTTCGCCCCATGCGGTCTCCGAGCGGAATGTCGTTTCCTCGTTCGGCGAGCGCCCCGACGGCGCACCGGCGATGCGCATCCCGGCAAAACGCCCCTTCACGTCGTCGCGACGGATGCAACGGCCGGACAGCGTCAACGTGAGCGCCCCGCGCGCGTCGCCTTCGTTGCTCGTCCGCAGCACGATTCGCTCGATCCGCGTGCCGTCGTCGAGCGCGATCGGGACCCCGTCGCCGTTGCTCCAGAACGTGAAGTATTCGTTGCTCGATTCGGTACGGGCGAGCGTCGTGTGAAGCAGGTGCTCGACGGGCTCACGCCGGATCGGCTGATGGGCACCGAGCTGGTCGATCAATTGCCAGAGACTGAGTTGAACGGTTGTGTGCATCTTCTTCGATCCCTCCGAACAGGCCGGCGTCACGCCCAGCGACAGTGCGAGCAACAGCGGTGCGACGATCGCAGCGCCACGGCCGCGCTTAGTGGGACGGGTAGTTACGGTCATACCAGCTTCCGTAGTAGGTTTGATAATTGACATACTGGCCATTGACCGGCACGGACGCATATTCTCCGGTGCCGTAGACATGGCCGATCGCGGCGCGCGCCGCGCTTGCGTCGCCGTCATGCAGGAACCGGTTGTACGCTGCGTTGTAGGCCGGCGCATTGTCCGGATTGCCGGCGATACTGATGTTCGGGCCGCCGTGCGCAAGAATTTCGCGCTGCACCTTGATGTTGTTCATCGTGGCCGCGCCTTCATCCGCCAGTTCGCTATTGACGTAGCTGGTTCTGGATGAATAGTCCGGCGTGCCCTGATACAGCGCATGGCCGGTCTCATGCGCGAGCCCCTGGACCACGGCCTTCGGATTCTCGCGGTCGGCGCCGTCGATCACGATCGTCGGCGGATGGCCGCTCTTGTTCGTGGACGAGCCCTGATTCGCGGGGCCATACTCGATGTGCCAGCCGTCCTTCTGCAGTTTCGCGATGTCATGTTCGAGCGTAGGCGATTTCGCGGCGAGCTGGTCGACACCGGGGCCCAGCCCGGTCGTCACGGCCTTCTTCCCCGCGGCCTTTCCGTGCTTCTTCCCATGACGGGGCGCAGCCGCCGCGGCGCCACCACCGCCGCCTCCTCCTCCGGCCACCGGCGCCGCGAGATCGGGCGCCGGCGCGCTCGGGTCGGTGACGGGCACGAGCGGCGGCGATGCCGGCCCGGTCGCCCCGTCGGGATTCAGGTCGACGCTTTGCGAACCGAGCACGACGACGCGCGTGCCGTCGATCACGATCTGTCCGTCTGCCGACAGCGTGATCTTCGCCTTTCCGCATTCGAGGATGATCGATTGCGAGCCCTTCACATGCACGTGCTCGGTATCGGATTCGATCTGCACGGGGCCCTTCGCCTTGAGCGCCATGTGCTGTTCCTGCGCATGCAGGATCACGGCCGTCTTTGCGGTGTGCTGAATGTGCTCGTCCTGCGACTGCACGGAAATCGCCTTGCGCACGATGTTCGCGTGCTGGCCCTGCGAGACGATATTCGTCTGGTTCGGGCCGTTTACGACCGTCACGTGATTGTTCTGGACGGTCGTGGCCATATCCTTCTGACTATGGATATTGACCAGTTCGTCGCCCTTCCTGTCGTGGATCACGATCTCACAGAACCCGCCCCCGCCCGGCGTGGAATTGCTGTGGAAACCCATCTGGTGCGCACCGTCGGGTAACGCATACGGCGGCGTCTGCTCGGCGTTGAACATGCGGCCGACGATGATCGGCCGATCCGGGTCGCCGTTCAGGAAGTCGACGATGACTTCCTGGTTCACGCGCGGAATCGCGACGGTTCCCCAGCCGCGTCCCGCCCACGGCTGCGACACGCGGATCCAGCAGGAACTCTCGTGGTCGTTCTTGCCGTAGCGGTCCCACGGAAACTGGACCTTGATGCGGCCCATCCCGTCGGTATGGATTTCCTGCCCCTTCGGGCCGACCACGATCGCGCTCTGCGGTCCGGGCATGATCGGCTTCTCATGCTGCCGCACCGGACGATACGGAATCTTGCTGCGGATCAGCGTGAGCGTGCTGCGGAAACTGCCCGGTTGCGTCGACGCATCGTCGAAATTGTTCTTGGCGTCGATCTCGATGCCGACGACGAGGAATTCGTTGTCGTCCTGCTTGGCCGGATCGAACCAGAAGTGCCCGTCGATCCTGAACTTGCGGCCGACGGTGAGCCCGCGGCATCCCGATTCGCCCCGGAACACCTTGGCCTGCCACTCGTATACCTCGAGCCGGCGCTTGGCTTCCGCCTCGCCCTCGCTGGCGTCCTTGTACGCGAATGCAGAATTCCCGTCGTATACCTCGAGCTTCGGCGCGTTGCCTTGGTCGGCCAGCGTCGGCAACTCGACGTATGGCCGACTCTTCGGGTGCTTGTAGTCGAAGGTATGCAGCGCGACCACGCCCGGCTGGGTTTCCCGGCTGGCCGACAGCGCGGTCAACCGGTCGGCCTGCTGCACGCCGCTCGCCGCGTTGTAGGTGACGACGGGATCGTGCGCCTGATCGGGGCACGACGTCGAGTCGTCGGCGATCACGAGCGTGTGACCGTCCTGCCGATATTCGAAGTAGTAGAACAGCCCGTGCCGCTCGAGCAGCCGGCTGACGAAATTCAGGTCGCTCTCCTGGAACTGGACGACGTAATCCTCGGACTTCAGTTCCTGCTTGATGTGCGTCTGGTAATCGACCAGCGCGCCGTAATCGGCGAAAACCTTGCGCAACACGTCGAGCACCGTGACCTGCTGATAGATGCGACTGTTGACCCGCTTGCCGAGATACCACAGCCACGGCACCAGCTCGCCGCGGTAATGCGCGATGCCGCCGTCGTTGCGTTCGAACCCGAAGCGCACCAGATAGCCGTGAATCTGCCGCTCCGATCCGTCCCGCAGCATGATATTGACGGCGACCGCCCGATTCAGCACGTCCTTCAGATCGATCGACGGATTTTGCGTGATCAGGTCCAGCGTGTAGCTCGGCATCTGCGACAGCGCTTCGCCCCCCTTGATCGCCGCGATCGAGAGCGCGCGGGAGCCGGTCAGCGACGACTGGAATCGAAGCAGACGGGTCGTCTCGCTGAACGGCAACGCCGATGCCGCGGCGGCGGACGGGCCGGGCGCCTGGCCCGGCATGAAGAATTGCGGCTCGGACGCGAGGTCGGAAAGCGGTTGCCCGGACAGCGGGTGATCGTCGGGCGGCGCGGCGGCGGCCATCGGCGACGGCGAGGCAAGCGCCGCCCCCATGCCGGACATCACGCCGGAAGCGAGTTGCCCGGCGAACGGATTCAGCATGCCTGCCGCCGGGGCGGCCATCGACGCCGCAATCTGGGCCGGATTGCCGCCGGCGGCCAGCGCCTGCATGACGGCCGACGCGGTCGGCGCAATCTTGCCGACCACGGGATTCGCCGCCGACGCCATTTGCATCGCGCCGGATGTCAGCGCGCCCGCAAGCGGAGACGATCCCGCGGATTCGGCTACCCCGACGCTTCCTGGCATCTCTTTCATGGGCCCTCTCGCTTTCTTATTTCTGGTTACCGCGACGCATGCGGCGCGGCTCTACTGCATGTCGATCCGAAATAATCATTTCGAAACGGACGTTCGCCGGGATATGCTTCTTCGATTTTTTCCGCGATCTCCGAAACAGCATTCGCCAATACAACGGCATCGGAGCAAACCGATATTTCCCGCTCGATATATGTCTCTTTTATGGCGGAGATTATCTATCTCTCCAGACAAGCGGCGCCATCATAACGGCACGACTCACACCCGTCCATACTTTCAATTAAGCTTCCCACTCGAATATTTCCGTGTTTTCTCGACGCGTAATTTTGACGTTTCCGCAATGCAGCACGGCACAATTTTCCGAACACTGTGATGATCGCGCGCCAGCGATTCAGAAAACTCGCGACCCGCGAGAATCGCGCCAGCGCATCCGGGATTTCCGAAATCACGAGAAATCCAAAATCGCGGCGCATGGCATCGACTGCATGCGCCGGCGATGAATTCGTCTCTCTGTAAACGCACGGTCCGATTTTCGCCGCCGAATATGTCGGGTAATCCAGCGATGCCCGGAAATTCAATTCGCCCGCACCGACGGCCATCATGCTCCGCGCCAGCGCGCACCACACGGGTCGTGTGCGACTGACGATCGTTGCGTCGCCCGCGCTCGGCGGAGGTATCCTTGGGTTCCGAACCGCATTCGCGTCAAAACGAAACGCGGCCCCCTTCGCCCAACCATTGCATCTCGGCATCCTCCATGGACTTCGACGTCATCGTTCTAGGCGCGGGCATCATCGGCGTCTCCGCCGCGCTGCACCTGCAGGATCGCGGCCGCAAGGTCGCTCTCGTCGACCGCGGCGCGCCCGGCGAAGGCACGAGCTTCGGCAACGCGGGGCTGATCGAGCGCTCGTCGATCGAACCGTATCCGTTCCCGCGCAGCCCGTTCACGCTGATGCGCTATGCGCTCAACCGCTCCACCGATCTCTATTGGCACAGCGCGTCGCTGCCCGCGTTCGCGCCGTGGCTCGCGCGCTTCTGGTGGGAATCGGCGCCGCTGCGTCACGCGGCAGCCTCGCGCGACATGCTGCCGCTGATCGAGCGCTGCATCGTCGAGCACGACGCGCTGATCGCGCGCGCCGGCGCCGGCGAACTGGTGCGCGCCAGCGGCTGGATGGAAGCGTTCCGCACGCCGGCCGCGTTCGAGCGCGCGGTCGCCGATGCGGGACTCACCGCGCGCCGCCACGGGCTCGGCATCACACCGCTCGATGCCGCGGCGCTTCGCGCACAAGAACCGAGCCTCGCCGCGGGCTTCTGCGGCGCGCTGCACTGGCTCGATCCGAAAAGCGTCGTCGATCCATCCGCGCTCGTCAAAACCTACGCGCAACTCTTCGTGCAAGGCGGCGGCACGCTGCTCACCGGCGATGCCGCGAGCCTCGACGCACTATCGCCCGGCTGGCAGATCGCGACGGACGACGGCAGGATCGCCGCGCCGGCCGTCGTCGTCGCGCTCGGCCCGTGGTCCGACACGGTGTTCGGCAAGTTCGGCTACAAGATTCCGCTGCGCGAGAAGCGCGGCTATCACATGCACTACGCGCCGTCCGAACGCGGCGCGCCGTCGGCGCCGATCGTCGATCGCGAATACGGCTACGTGATCGCGCCGATGCGGCGCGGATTGCGGTTGACCACCGGCGTCGAGATCGCCCGGCGCGGCCTGCCGCCGACGGGCGTGCAGCTCGATCGCGCGGAACGCGTCGCGCGCCCGGTGTTCGGCTTCGGCGAGCGGCTCGACCCGCACCCGTGGCTCGGCTTCCGGCCGTGCACGCCCGACATGCGGCCGGTGATCGGCCCCGCGCCCGCGCATCGCGGGTTGTGGTTCTCGTTCGGGCACAACCATCACGGGTTGACGCTCGGCCCCGTCTCCGGCCGCCTGCTGGCCGAGATGATGACCGGCGAGACGCCGTTCACCGATCCGACACCCTACCGCGCCGACCGCTTCTGATGCCGATCGCCCGCGCTCAGTCGAGCGCGCGGCCGAAGATCCGGATCACTTCGTCGAGATGCTCGGCCATCGCGCGGCGCGCGGCCTCCGGGTCGCGCGCGCGGATCGCGTCGAGGATCGCGCGGTGTTCGAGCTCCGACCGATGCGGCATGTCGTTCGGCATGTACAGCGACTGCAGCCGCTGGAACATCAGGTCGTACTTGTGCGCGAGCAGCTGCTTGATCATCAGCGCATACGCGGGGTTGTCGCTCGCTTCCGCGATACGGATATGGAACAGCCGGTCGCCCGGATGCGTGAGCGAGCCGCTGCGGTTGTCTTCCTGGTTGCGCAGGAACGCCTCGTGAATCCCCTCGATCTGCGCGTCCGAGCCATGTTTCGCGGCGAGCGACGCGGCTTCCGGCTCGATCAGCCGGCGCGCCTGCAGCAGCGCGAACGGCGGGATTTCGGTATCGAGGTCGATCGCGATGCCGAGCTCCGGATCGATTTCGACGATCGAGAACGGCGCGACCGTCGTGTCGATCTGCGGTTGCGGTGCGGTGGCCGCCTCGGGCTGGCGCACCTTCACGCCGTCGCCGACACGCACGCTGACGAGACCGTTCACCTCGAGCGCGATCAGCGCCTCGCGCACCGACGTGCGCGACACGCCGAACTGCTCGGCCAGTTCGCGCTCGGGCGGCAGGTAGCTGCCCGGCGGGAAGTCGCCTGACTCGATCATCGCGCTGAGCTTGTCGGCGATCTGCTGGTAGAGGCGGCGGTTCTGAATCGGCTGGATGGACATACGTTGATACAGGTAAGCGGTTGCGTGGCGGACGGTCTGACGAATGCGGGAGCGTCAGGCCGTTCGCGCCTATTCTATATGCCGGGCTTCGTATCGCCCGGCACCGCATAGCACCGCGCGGCCGTACCGCCCCACAACGCGTCGCGCTCGGCCGCCGACAACCGCGCTTCGGCCCAGCGTTCGACCAGCGACGCCACTTCGTCGTACGACGCCGCGAGCAGGCACACGGGCCAGTCCGAACCGAACATCAGCCGCTGCGGGCCGAACGCGTCGAGCGCCGCGTCGAGGCATTGCTCGATGTGGCGGATGTCCTGCCCGCGCAGGCCGCGCCGCCAGTCCGCTTCGGTCACAAGCCCCGACAGCTTGCACACGACGTGCGGCAGCGCGCCCAGCTCGCGCAGCCCGGCGCGCCAGCGGGCGAGCGCGGTGTCGTCGCGGTCGAACTCGGCGAGCGCGGGCTTGCCCGCGTGATCGAGCACGAGCCAGTGCGCATCGTGCCGCGCGCAGAACGCGCGCACGTCGCGCAACTGACGTTCGAACACGAGCACGTCGTACACGTAGCCATTCGCCTGCAGCCACGCGACGCCGCGATTGAACGCGGGATCCGCGACGAATGCGCCGACGTCGGCTTCGTCCTGCAGCAGGTGACGAAAGCCGCGCAGCTTCGGGCTGCGCCATTCAGCGATACGGTCGGCGAGCGCCGGCGCACCGAGGTCCTCCCAGCCGACCACGGCCGCGATGCGCGCTTCGTCGCGGGCGAGATCGAGCAGGAACGCCGTCTCATCGCGTCCGACACGTGCCTGCACCGCGATCGACGCGCCGAGCGCCTGCGCATGCATCTGCGGCCACAGCGCGTCGGGCATGTAATCGCGGGCGAGCACGCCCATGCCGGCGCCGATCCACGGAAAGTCGGCCGCGCGATAGCGCCAGAAGTGCTGATGAGAATCGATGCGCACTGCGCCCATGGTGTCCTCGCGTTTCGCCGTCGTTCGCCGTGTCACGTCACGTTCAGTCGTACAACACCGCCGTGATTTTCGGGTCGTCGATGTTGGTCTTGTCGTACCAGTAGAAACCGGTATCGATGACCTTCGGCAGCTTCTCGCCCTTGATCGCCTTCACGGCCGCCTCGACGGTCTTGTAGCCGATCCCGACCGGATTCTGCGTGATCGCGCCGGCCATCATCCCGCTGCGGATCGCGTCCTTCTGCTGCTTGCCGGAATCGTAACCGATGATCACGACCTTGCGCTTCATCTCGCGCACGCCGTTCACCACGCCGATCGCCGAGCCTTCGTTGGTGCCGAACAAGCCCTTGAGTTTCGGGTATGCCTGCAGGATCGACTTCGTCACTTCGGTCGATTTCAGCTGGTCGCCTTCGCCGTACTGCACGGTCACGATCCGCACCTTCGGGTGCGCCGATTTCATCCGTTCGAGAAAGCCGTCGCGGCGATCGATGCCGGTGCGGCTCGTCTGGTCGTGCGCGACCACGGCCACCTCGCCCTCGTCGCCGATCAGCGCGGCGAGCTTGTCGGCGGCAAGCGCGGCGGCGGCCTTGTTGTTGGTCGCGGCGGTCGTCACCGGGATGTCGCTGTCGACGCCCGAGTCGAACGCGATGACCGGGATCTTCTCGGCCTGCGCCTTCTTCAGGAGCGGCAGCGCGGCCTTGCTGTCGAGCGCCGCGAAGCCCAGCGCCGCCGGTTTCTTCGCGATCGCGGCGGACAGCATGTCGATCTGCTTGTCGACCATCGCCTCGGTTTCGGGGCCTTCGAACGTCACCTTCACCTTGTAGTCCTTCGCGGCCTGCATCGCGCCCGCCTTCACGGCCTGCCAGAACTGATGCTGGAAGCCCTTCGAAATCAGCGGGATGTAGGTTTCCTGCGCCTGCGCGCCGGCCGTCACGCCCACGGCGAACGTCAGTCCGACGATCGCGTTCAACACCTTGCTCCTGATCACTTCGCGTCTCCTTGGTTGGTATCGACTGAAATGCCGGACGGGCCGGCGGTGAAGCACATGGGTGTTCGTGCGTGCGTCAGCGGCGGCGCCGGCGCAGGATGTCCACGTAGACGGCGAGGATGATGATCACGCCCGTGACGACCGTCTGCCATTCCTGCGCGACCGACATGATGCGCAGGCCGTTGGTCAGCACGCTCATGATGAACGCGCCGATGATGGTGCCGACGATGCTGCCCGCGCCGCCCGACAGCGACGTGCCGCCGATCACGACGGCCGCGATCGCATCGAGCTCGTAGCCCTGCCCGAGCGCGGGCTGCGCGGAATTCAGCCGCGACGCGATCAGGAGCCCGGCGATCCCGCACACCGCGCCGCTGAACGTGTAGACGGCAATCTTCCACGCGTCGACGTTCACGCCGGACAGGCGCAGCGCTTCCTCGTTGCTGCCGAGCGCGAACGTGTAGCGGCCGAAGATGGTCCGGTTCAGCACGATCGACGCGCCGACCGCGACGAGGAACAGGATCAGCACGGCGTTCGGAATCGGCAACGCGGGAATCAGGCTGCCGATCAGCGAATCCTGCGCGATCGACGTGAAGCCCGGCGTGTCGTTGAAGTAGATCGGCCGCGTGCCCGAAATCACGAGCGACAGCCCCTTGAGCAGCATCATCATCCCGAGCGTCGCGATGAACGGGGGCACCTTCATCTTCGCGATCACGAAGCCCGACACGCTGCCCGACAGCGCGCCGAAGCACAGCGCGGCCAGGATGCCGAGCGGCAGCGGCATGCCCCAGTTCGTCAGCACGACGCCGGCCATCACCGCGCAGAACGTCATCAGCGTGCCGACCGACAGGTCGATGCCCGACGTGATGATCACGTAGGTACACGCGACGGCCAGCACGCCGTTCACGGCGGTGGCCTGCAGGATCGCCACGAGGTTGTCGACTTCGAGGAAGTTCGACGACGCGAAGCTGAAGAACACGATCAGCAGCACGAGGCTCGCGAACGCGAGCAGCTTCTGCCGCGCGGCCGGGTTGAAGAAGCGCGACTTCAGGCTCGATGCGGCGGCCGGCGAGTCGCCGGTGGCAAGGGGCGGGACGGGATGCGTATCGTTTGACATGGTCGGTAGGCCTAAGGATCGGCGTCTGAATCAGGACAATACGGTCGACTCGCGCTGCGTCGCGAGCTGCATGATCTTTTCCTGCGTGGCGTCGGCCGCGCGCAATTCGCCGGTCACGCGCCCTTCGCACATCACGAGAATCCGGTGGCTCATGCGCAGCACCTCGGGCAACTCCGACGAGATCATCACGATCGCCTTGCCGTCGGCGGCGAGCGCGTCGAGCAGCTTGTAGATCTCGCTTTTCGCGCCGACGTCGATGCCGCGCGTCGGCTCGTCGAAGAACAGGATGTCGCAGTCGCGCAGCAGCCACTTCGCGATCACGATCTTCTGCTGGTTGCCGCCCGACAGCAGGCGCGCCGGCTGCGCGACCGACGGCGTGCGGATCGCGAGCTGCCGCACGTACGACTGCGCGGTGTCGCGCATCCCGCGCGCATCGAGGAACATGCCGCGGCGCACGAAGCGCTGCATGCTCGACAGCGCGATGTTGTTCTGCACGTCCATCCCGACCGCGAGCCCGAAGTGCTTGCGGTCTTCCGACAGATAACCGATCCCGTGCGCGACCGCGTCGGCCGGCGTGCGGATCGTCACGGTCTTGCCGTGCACGCGAATCTCGCCCGCGTCGACCGGATCCGCGCCGAACACCGCGCGCGCGACCTCGGTGCGGCCCGCGCCCATCAGCCCCGCGAAGCCGAGAATCTCGCCGCGTCGCACCGTGAAGCCGACGTCGCGGATCGCGCGGCCGCGCGACAGCCCGCGCACTTCGAGCGCGACCTCGTTGGCCGACGTATCGGGCGGCGTGCGGAACGTCGTATCGAGCTGGCGGCCGACCATCATCGCGATGATCGCGTCCATCGACGTGTCCGCCATCGGCATGGTCGCGACGTACTTGCCGTCGCGCATCACTGTCACGCGATCGGCGATCTGGCGCAGTTCGTCCATCTTGTGCGAGATGTAGACGATGCCGACGCCGTGCGCGCGCAGGTCGCCGATGATGCGGAACAGCTCGGCGATCTCCGCGTTGTTCAGCGCGGCGGTCGGCTCGTCCATGATCAGCACGCGCGAGTCGAACGACAGCGCCTTCGCGATCTCGACCATCTGCTGCTTCGCGACCGTCAGCCGGCCGACCGGCGTGCGCGGATCGAGATCGAGCCGCATCCGCGCGAAGATCGCGGCCGCGTCGCGGTTGAGCTGGTCCTCGTCGACGAACACGCCGAAGCGGCCGCGCGGCTCGCGCCCGATGAAGATGTTCTGCGCGACGCTCAGGTGGTTCATCAGGTTCAGTTCCTGATGGATGATGCCGATGCCGAGCGCCTGCGCGGCGCGCGGATCGTCGATCTCCACCGCGCGGCCGTCCATCCGGATCTCGCCTTCGTCCTTCTGATAGACACCGGCGAGAATCTTCATCAGCGTCGACTTGCCGGCGCCGTTCTCGCCCATCAGCGCGTGGACTTCGCCGGCATGCAGGTCGAACCGGCAATCGTCGAGCGCCTGCACGCCCGGAAAACGCTTGCCGATGCCGGTCAGCGCAATCAGCGCGGCGGGTGCGGCGGTCGGGTTCAGATCGGGTTGCATGGCTCGATGCCCTCAGCCGATCGCGCGATCGAGATGCGTATAGCCGCCGTCGACGAACAGCCACTGGCCCGTCGTGTGCGACGCGCGGTCCGACAGCAGGAACACGGCCGTGTCGGCGATCTCGTCGGCGGTCGTGAAGCGCTTGCCGAGCGGCACCTTGCCGGCGATTTCCGCGAGCTTCGCTTCGGGATCGTCGAAACCGGCGATCCAGGTCTGGTAGAGCGGGGTCATCACCTCGGCCGGAATCACGGCGTTCACGCGCACGCCGTCGTCGCGCAATGCGACGGCCCATTCGCGCGTCAGGGCGAGTTGCGCGCCCTTCGATGCGCAATAGCCGCTCGTGTTGCCCTGCCCGGTGACGGCCGTCTTCGACGAGATGTTGACGATCGCGCCGCGCGTCGCCTTCAGATGCGGCACGCAGTAATGCGCCATCACGTAGTAGTGGACCAGGTTGCGTTCGAGCGATGCGACGAACGCGTCGCGCCCGGCATCGAGCCCGACGCCGTCGTTGATGCCCGCGTTGTTGACGAGGCCGTCGATGCGGCCGAAGCGCGCGATGGTTTGCGCAACCGCGTCGCGGCACTGCGCGTCGTCCTGAAGTTCGACGGACATGCACGCGGCGCGCGGCTGCTTGCGCGTGAGTTCGCGCCAGAAGCCGTCGTCCGGCGAGTGGCGCGCGAATACCACCGGAATCGCGCCTTCGCCGGCCAGCCGCATCGAGATCGCGGCGCCGATGCCCGACGCGCCGCCCGTCACGATCACGATCTTGTCTTGCAGATTCAAATCCACTTCGCGTCTCCGTCGTTCATGTTGTCGCCGCGCGGGCCGCGCGCGGTGCATCGCGCGTTCTCGTGCCGCATGCCGCGTGCCACGCGCTTCAGCCGCGGAATCGATACCGTTCCAGCGATTCGGGCTTCATCTCGATCGAAAAGCCGGGCGCCGTCGGCGGCAGGTACGCCGCGCCGCGCACGACGCACGGTTCGACGAAATGCTCGTGCAGGTGATCGACGTATTCGGTCACGCGCCCTTCCTTCGTGCCGGAGATGCACACGTAGTCGATCATCGACAGATGCTGCACGTATTCGCACAGCCCGACGCCGCCCGCATGCGGACACACCGCCAGCCCGTACTTCGCGGCCAGCAGCATCACCGCGAGAATCTCGTTCACGCCGCCGAGCCGGCATGCGTCGATCTGTACGACGTCGATCGCGCCGCGCGCGATGAACTGCTTGAACAGCACGCGGTTCTGGCACATCTCGCCGGTCGCGACCTGCACCGGCGCGATCGCCTCGCGGATCTTGCGATGCCCTTCGACGTCGTCGGGGCTCGTAGGCTCCTCGATGAACCACGGTTTCGCGAAGGCCAGCTCGCGCACCCAGTCGATCGCCTCGTCGACTTCCCACACCTGGTTCGCGTCGATCATCAGCTTGCGGTCCGGACCGATCACCTCGCGCGCGATCGTCACGCGACGGATGTCGTCCTCCAGGTTCGCGCCCACCTTCAGCTTCACGTAGTCGAAACCGGCGTCGACCGCCTCGCGGCACAACCGGCGCAGCTTGTCGTCGCTGTAGCCGAGCCAGCCCGCCGACGTCGTGTAGCACGGGTAGCCTTCGCGCTCGAGCGTCGCGATCCGCTCGGCCTTGCCCGGCGCCTGCCGACACAGCAGGTCGAGCGCCTCGTCCTGCGTCAGGCAGTCGGTCAGGTAGCGGAAATCGATCGCACGCACGATTTCCTCGGGGCTCATGTCCGCGACGAGCCGCCAGAGCGGTTTGCCGACCGCCTTCGCCCACAGGTCCCACACCGCGTTGACGACGGCGCCCGTCGCCAGATGGATCGCGCCCTTGTCGGGGCCGATCCAGCGCAACTGGCTGTCCGACGTCACGTGCCGCCAGAAGCGGCCCATGTCCTCGCGGATCCAGTCGAGGTCGAGGCCGACGACGAGGTGACGCATCGCGTCGATCGCCGCGCAGCAGATTTCGTTGCCGCGCCCGATGGTGAACGTGAGCCCGTGGCCTTCGAGCCCGTCGTGGTCGGTTTCCAGCACGACGTACGCGGCCGAATAGTCGGGGTCCGGATTCATCGCATCGGAGCCGTCGAGCTGCTGCGAGGTCGGGAAGCGCACGTCGAGGACGCGCATCGATCGAATGATAGGCATGACGAACGGTCCGTAAAAGGAAATCAGGCCTGCACGGTGCGCTGGCGCTGCTCGCCGAGCCCGTCGATGCCGAGCGTGATCACCTGCCCGGCGCGCAGATAGACCGGCGGCTTCTGCCCGAGGCCGACGCCCGGCGGCGTGCCGGTCGAGATCACGTCGCCCGGCTGCAGGCTCATGAAGCGGCTCAGATAGCTGATCAGATGCGGCACGCGGAACACCATCGTCGCGGTCGTGCCGTTCTGGTAGCGGTGGCCGTCCACCTCGAGCCACAGCCGCAGCGCGTGCGGATCGGGCACTTCGTCGGCCGTCACGAGCCAGGGCCCAAGCGGGCCGAACGTGTCGTTGCCCTTGCCCTTGTCCCACGTGCCGCCGCGCTCGAGCTGGTATTCGCGCTCCGACACGTCGTTCACCACGCAGTAGCCGGCGACGTGCGACAGCGCGTCGGCCTCGTCGATGTAGCGGCCGCCCTGGCCGATCACCACGCCGAGCTCGACTTCCCAGTCGGTCTTCTCCGAGCCGCGCGGAATCTCGACGTCGTCGTTCGGGCCCGAGATCGCGCTCGTCCATTTGCCGAACACGACCGGCTCCTTCGGGACTTCCATGCCCGATTCGGCCGCGTGGTCGGAATAGTTGAGCCCGATGCAGATGAACTTGCCGACGCGGCCGACGCACGCGCCGAGTCGCGGCGCGCCTTCGACGAGCGGCAGCGACGACGGGTCGATGTCACGCAGCCGCGCGAGCGACGCGGGTGTGAGCGCATCGCCGGCGATGTCGTCGATCACGCCCGACAGGTCGCGGATCTTTCCCTGCGCATCGAGCAAGCCGGGCTTTTCGTGGTGTTTGTCGCCAAATCTCAGCAGTTTCATGTCGTGTGAGGAAACGGAAAGTGAATGGAACGGCGCGGTCGGCCAGACGCGGTCAGTTCGACCAGCCGCCGTCGATCAGGTGAATCGCGCCGGTCGTGAACGACGCCTCGTCCGACGCGAGATACAACGCGAGCGCGGCCACTTCGTCCGCGGTGCCGATACGGCCCATCGGCTGGCGCGCGACGAACGCCTCGCGCACGGTGTCGGTCGACACCTGACGCGTGCGCGCCTGCTCGGCGATCCGCTGTTCCAGCGACGGCGACTCGATCGTGCCCGGGCAGATCGCGTTGCAGCGGATGCGCTGCTCGACGAAATCGGCGGCCACGGACTTGGTCAGGCCGATCACGGCCGCCTTGGTGGTGCCGTAGACGAAGCGGTTCGGCACGCCCTTCACGCTCGACGCGGCCGACGCCATGTTGATGATCGACGCGCCGCCCGCCGCCAGCATCGCCGGCAGCAGCGCGCGGATCAGCCGGTACATCGACGTGACGTTGAGGTTCAGCGAGAACGCCCACGCGGCATCGTCGCAATCGAGGATCGAGCCGTGGTGCACGAACCCCGCGCAGTTGAACAGCACGTCGAACGCACGCTCCTGCGCGGCGAGTGCCGACACGTCGCCCGCATCGGTCACGTCGAGCCGCCGCGTGGCCAGCCTGCCGCCCGCGCGTTCGGCGTCGGCCGCGAGTTGCGCGAGCGCGGCTTCGTTGATGTCGGTCGCCAGCACGTCGGCGCCCTCGCTTGCGAACCGCAGCGCGGTCGCGCGGCCGATACCCTGCCCGGCCGCCGTCACCAGCGCGCGCTTGCCCTGCAATCTCATAAGCACCACTCCTGTAGAAGCCGGCCGAGCCGACCAATTGGCACAAAGGACCAAAGGTCCAACCAATCATAGGAACAGATTCCGGATTTGTCACGATCGCGTGATTCAGTATTTTCCCGAACGGCAAAATCGGGCCGGCGGGCGGTGCGAGGTACTTCGGTTACCGTCTTTTTCCGATTCCGGAGCGCAATCACTTGCCCCGCAAAGCCAATGCCGGCGCGGGTTTGCGCCGGCCTCGGGCGCCTGTGTCGCGCCGCCGTCGCGGCGAAACTGACAAAAAAGTCATGTTCCCGTCAGGGTGTCAACGGGGGACGCGCGCGATCATGGCGTTGCCGGACCGCGCTGCCCGGACCACCGCACCCCGCCCGTCGCAGATCCCTGACGGGCACCTCCGTCCCCCGCGGTGTCCACGTGACTGAGCGAGCAGACATGGTGGCGCGGGCCGATTTTCCGCCCCGGGCGTTCGCGTCCGGGGCGCTTTTGTCGTTGGTTTTTCAAGAAAATGCGCGTCGATTGTTTCTAAATCGGCAAAAGGTAATTTGAGCCAGACAGGATGTTTTTTCCGGTCACAGACGCTTACATTTAGCGCACCACTCATGGAAACCGCTACGGAATCGCCGTTGGGTAGTGACATCCACTGCCACGGCCGAAACCGCACGAGCTTTAGGAAACGGCAAATGAAGGCCTCCAAATCCCTGCCTGTGCTCGATCCCGCCGACGTCCACGTCGAAATTCTGGAACGCTCCGATACGCTGCTCGTCGTCCGCTGGGTCGAACCCGGCCGCTGTCACTACGGCGAACAGCGCTGGCGCCGCCGCTTCGCGCAGCGCACCGGCACCTGCGCGCTGTCGCGCCAGGTCATCCAGCGCGGCGACGAAGTCTTCCGCCCGGCCGAGCGCCCGGCACCGGCAAACGCGGCCGCGATGATCTCCGCCGCCGAAGTGCTCGCCCTGGCCGGCAGCCGGTAACGCCCGTCGCGCGACGCGCAAGCCGGCCTAGAACCGCCGGTCTAGTTCCTCCGCTTGTCTGCCCCGCCCGCGCGGACTATCGTTACAGCATTCAATGTAACGATTACACGTCGTGGCGCACCGGCCACGCCGATGGAGGCAGACATGCATGCATGGAGCGCGCGCCACGTCCCGGCGCAAGGTGGCAAAGTCGCGGTCGTGACCGGCGCCAACAGCGGACTCGGCTGGCAGATCGCGGAAACGCTGGCCGCCAAGGGCGCGACGGTCGTGATGGGCTGCCGCGATGCCACGCGCGGCGCGCAGGCCGCCGATGCGATCCGCCGATTCCATCCCGCTGCCCGGGTCGAAGTCGATCCGCTCGACCTCGCCGATCTCGCGTCGATCCAGCGCTTCGCCGCCGACGTCTCCGACCGCCACGGCCGCGTCGACATCCTCTGCAACAACGCCGGCGTGATGTTCCTGCCGCTGCGACACACGCGAGACGGCTTCGAGATGCAGTTCGGCACCAATCACCTCGGCCATTTCGCGTTGACCGGGCATCTGCTGCCCGCGCTGCGCGCCGCGCGGCGCGCGCGGGTCGTGACGATGTCGAGCGGCTTCAACCGCGGCGGCCGGATCCGCGTCGACGACCTGCGGGCCGAGCGCGGTTACAACCGTTATCTCGCCTACTGCGACAGCAAGCTCGCGAACCTCGTGTTCGCGATCGAACTGCAGCGCCGCTTCCAGCGCGCGGCGTTCGCGGGCATCAGCGTCGCCGCGCATCCCGGCTATGCGGCGACCAATCTGCAGTTCGCGGGCCCCGCGATGGACAGTTCGCCCACGCGCGCCGCGTTGATGCGCGCGGCGAACCGTTATCTCGCGCAACCGGCCGATCAGGGTGCGCTTCCCGCGATTCACGCGGCGACGTCGCCCGACCTCACCGGCGGCTCGTACATCGGACCGTCCGGCTGGTTCGAGTCGCGCGGCCTGCCGGCGCCGGCGAGCGTGCCGCGCGCGGCGCGCGATGTGGCGACCGCCGCGCTGCTGTGGGAGGCCTCCGAAGCCGCAACGGGCGTGCATTTCCTGAGCTCCGGCGTGGCCGCGGGTCGCCCGCCCGCCACGCCGTTCGACACGGCGACCGAGGTGCGTTGAATCACGCGCAGTTCTCCTCAACATTTGCCATGCTTATTACACTCGCAGAAATGAAAGCTTGGTGAAAGCATGGTTGAACGGCTGACTGTTACCAGTCCGGAAACAATCTATCGTCAAAATCAGCGTTTACCCTGCACGACCCGGTGACTAAGATTTAGTCAATCGCTGCAGACATGGTGTCGAAAGCGAACCCAATAAAACACCGGAGGTCATCATGAAATCGCTCGTTTCCGCAGTCGTTGCCGCTGTCGCCCTGTCCGCTTCGTTCGGCGCTTTCGCACAAAGCACCGTGACCCGCGCGCAAGTCCGCAACGAACTGGTCCAGCTCGAACAAGCCGGCTACAAGCCGGGCGTGTCGAGCCCGTACTACCCGAACGACATCCAGTCGGCGGAAGCGCGTGTTCATGGTGCCGACGCCAGCGGCTACGGCGCGCAACCGGTTCCGGTCGTCCACTCGGGCGCCCCGGTCGCCGCAGCGTCGTCGAACGCGCGCGACTCGATCTTCTTCGGCCAGTAAGCCGACGCGCCCCTGGCAGGCGCATCGCGCATCGCGCGACGAAGCTGTACCCGGACGAGCCCCTGATGCGGGCTCGTCTTGTTTTGTGAAACGCATACCTCCGCCGCCCGGCAGCGGGTGGCTTCGCCCGGGCGCGCTGCGTCCGGGCGCTTTTTCCACGGCGAGGTATGCGTGGCGTTGCCGTATGCGCCGGTCAACGCCCCGCGGCGGCTGCAGGCGCCGCACGCGACAGCACACGCCAGCGCGACAGCAGTTCGTCGCGATCGACGTAGCAGCCCTGCAGATGCCGGCGGCCCGTCGACGGATCGAACTCGGTGCGCGCATGCAGCACGCGCCGGTTGTCGAACGCCCACATGTCGCCCGCCCGCAGGCGGCGCTGCACCCGGAAACGCGGCTCGCGCGCGAGCGCGAGAAACCGCCGGTACGCGCGATAGACGGCCGCGACCGATCCGGCCGGCGCATCGAGCGGCCCGCGCAGGAAGTTCGCGACGCGCACTTCCGTCACGTTGCCGTGTGCATCGAGGCCGATCACCGGCGCCGAGCAGCGGTAGTCGCTGTTCGCACTCTTGTTCCAGAACTCGAACGGCGTCGAGGCAAGGTATTCGAAATCGGCCGGATAGTCGCGCCGCAGTGCTTGCGCGAGCGCAAAGCCGTCGAGGAAGATGCTGTCTCCGCCCGTTGCGTCGTTCGCGAGGCAATGCAGGAACTGCACGCCCGGCTGCAATTCGCGCGTCGGCAGGTCGGTGTGCGGCGGCAGGTTGAGCGACGTATAGGCATTGCTGTCCGGTCGCGGCTTCGATTCGACATCGAACAGCACGCCGAAATTGCTTTCGCGGATCAGGCCGACACGACGCGCGATCTGGTCGACCCGGCCGCGTTCGGCCGGCACGCCCTCGACGAGCGTCAATCCCGTGCGCTGCAACGCGGCGAGCCACGCGCGCAACGCGCCGTCGTCCTCCATCACGTCACGCCACGCGAACACGCCGATCGCCGTCGCATCGTCGCCGGCCCATACGTGCCGCCCGTGCTCGGCCTGGCGTTCCGCGCGCGACGCATCGTCGTATGCATGCGCGCGCAACCATCCCGGCGACCAGGTGCTGCGATGCCCGTCATTCCACTCGACGTGCAGCGCGCCGTCGGTCTCGACATGCACGGCGAGCGCCGACAGATCCTCGCGCGCGTCGGCGATCTCGAACACCTGTTCGCGCGTGAGCGCGTGCACGCACGCGGAACACGCGCAGTTGTCGCGCAGCCAGTCGAAGTGAAACGGCGATCGTCGCGTGTCGCTCCACTCGACGTCCACCGTTCCATCGCCGATCGTCGCCGCCGCAATGGCCGCGTCGGCGGAAAAGGTCCGCCAGTCCTCGATACGGTGTTGCGCTGCCTGCATCGTTGCCTCCCGGAAACGCCCGCTACGCGTGTGGTGCGAGCAGAAACCCGCCGATCATCCGGTGCATCCGCGCCGCCTGCGGGCTCGTTCCGAGCGCGCGCCAGCAGCCGTGCACCAGCCCCTCTCCCCTCCAGTAACGCGCGGCGCCGCCGGCCGCAAGGGTCCGTTCGACGTAGACGCGCGCATCGTCGCGCAGCGGATCGTGTTCCGCGCCGATCGCGAGCACGGGCGGCAGCCCGTCGAAGCGCGACGCCGCGAGCGGCGCCGATGCGCGCAGCAGCGGATCGTCGTTCAGCGCGGTTTCATCCGCATCGCCCCAGTACAGCGCGCGATAGCGATGAACGTCGTCGAGCGTCAGCATCGGCGCGTGCGCTTCCGTCTCGCGCGCCGGCGCTTGCGGTTCGATGCCGAGCATCGGATACACGAGTGCGATCCCGTCGATGCCGCCTTCGCCCGCGTCGCGCAGCGCGGTCGCGACGGCCGCCGCGAGATTGCCGCCCGCACTGTCGCCCGCGAGCGTCAGCGGTCGTGCGCACGAGCCGAACGGCCAGCGGGTTGCATCGCGTGCGGCGCGCGTGACGGCCAGGCAATCCTCGAGCGCGGCCGGCGCACGATGCTCGGGCGCGAGCCGGTAGTCGACCGCGATCACGGCCAGCCCCGTGTCGGCCGCCAGTTGCGCGGTGATCAGCGCGTGACTGTCGAGCGAGCCGACGACGAAGCCGCCGCCATGAAAGAACAGCACGGTGCCGCGCGGCTCGCCGTGCGCAGGCGCGTAGCGCCGGAGTGCGATGGCGCGTCCGTCCGGCGCGTGCCACGCGGCGTCCTGCTGCACGATGCCGGGCGGCAGTTCGGCGGGCGTCCATGCGGCCGCGAAGCGGTCGTAGACGCGGCGTTGCTCGACGGGCGAGCGCGCCGCCGCGTCGGCCGGATACCACGCGTCGACGGCTGCAACGAACGCCGCGATTTCCGGTTCGAGCATCGTGTGCGCTCCGCGGTCGAAGAATGAACGCTGAAACTTGAACGTTGAACGTCGACGCTAGCGACGCGGCGGCAGTCCGATCACGCGCCCCGCATACGCGGGCGCCGCGCAATCGCGCTGCAACGCATGCAGTTCGGCCACGCGCGCGGCGACGTCGTCGTCGAACGGCGCCGATTTCGCGCCGTCGCGCGTATCGACGTGCAGCAGCATCTGCTCGCTCGCCGACACCGCGCCGTCATGGCCGTCCGCGAACAGCTCGAGATACAGGTGCAGCCGCTTCGCGTCATGCGCGAACACCCGCGCATCGACGCGCACGCGCGTGCCTTCCTTGATCTCCTGCAGATAGTTCACGTGCGCTTCGAGCGTATAGACCGAGCGGCACCGCTCGCGACGCGCGGCGTCGTCGAGACCGATGCGGTCGAGCAGCGCATCGGTCGCGAAGCTGAAGATCAGCAGATAGAACGCGTCGCGCAAATGGCCGTTGTAGTCGACCCACTCGGGCCGCACGACGTCGTGGTAAATCGTCAGCGGGGTATCGCCGGTCATGTTCGTTCAGTCCTCGAATCGCATCCCGTGCCGCGCCTTCACCGCGGCGATCGCCTTCAGCACCTCGGTGATGCACTCGTCGCGATAGCGTTCGAGTTCCTTGATGCTGCGCGTGCCCTGCTGCTCGCGCGTGCCTTCGACGACGCTGTCGATCAGTTCGTCGGTCAGTTTCGGCGCGACCAGCTTCGTCCATGGCAGTTCGAGCGCGGGGCCGAACTGCTGCATGAAGTGTCGCATGCCGGCATCGCCGCCGGCCAGCGTGTAGGTCAGGAACGTGCCCATGAACGACCAGCGGATGCCCGCGCCGAAGCGGATCGCATCGTCGATCTCGCCGGTCGTCGCGACGCCTTCGTTGACGAGATGCAACGCCTCGCGCCACAGCGCTTCGAGCAGCCGGTCCGCGATGAAGCCCGGCACCTCCTTGCGCACGTGCAGCGGCCGCATGCCGAGCTTGCGATAGATCGCCATCGCGGCCTCGACCGCTTCCGGCGACGTGCGCGCGCCGCCGAGCACCTCGACGAGCGGCAGCAGGTAGACCGGATTGAACGGATGGCCGACCACGCAGCGCTCCGGGTGCGTCGCACGCGCGTAGAAGTCGGTCGGCAGCAGCCCCGACGTCGACGACGCGATGATCGCGTCAGGCTTCGCCGCGCGGCTGATCTGTTCGTGCAGTTCGAGCTTCAGCGACTCGCGCTCGGGCGCGCTTTCCTGGATGAAATCCGCGTCGGCGACGCAGGCCTCGATCGTCGACTCGAAGCGCAGCCGCGCGGGATCGGCGCCCGGCGCGAGGCCGACGCGTTCGAGCGCGGGCCACGCATTCGCGACGTTCGCGCGCAACCGCTCCTCGGCGCCCGGCGCGGGGTCCCACACGACCACGTCGAGACCGTGCGCGAGCGCACGGCAAATCCATCCGCTGCCGATCACGCCGGTGCCGATCGCGGCGAACGTCTTGATGTCGGTCTTCACTGCCATGTCACGCATCCTTCAAATCGAGTGAAATCGGACGGCGACCGCGCCCGTGCGCGCCGCCGCATTGAATCGGAATCAGCCTTGCAAACTCACGCGAATTCGGTCACCGCGCGGCGTTCGAGCGGACGCTCGCCGCGCGCCGGCAAGCCGAGCTTGCGACGCCCTTCGGCCGGCGTCAGCACGCGGCCGCCGAGGCGTTCGACGATTTCCCGCGCACGCTCGACGAGCGTGCCGTTGGTCGCATGCACGCCGCGATCGAGCCAGATGTTGTCTTCGAGGCCGACGCGCACGTGACCGCCGAGCAGCATCGCCTGCGCGACCATCGGCATCTGCATGCGGCCGATCCCGAAGCCGGCCCAGTGCGCGCCCGGCGGCAGGTTGTCGACCATCGCCTTCATCGTGCCGGTGTCGGCCGGCGCGCCCCACGGAATGCCGAGGCACAGCTGGAACAGCGGCGGATCGTCGAGCAGCCCTTCCTTCAGCAACTGCTTCGCGAACCACAGATGGCCCGTATCGAAGATTTCCAGCTCCGGCTTCACGCCGAGTTCCTGGATGCGTTTCGCGCCGGCGCGCAGTTGCGCGGGCGTCGATACGTAGATGTAGTCGCCGTCGCCGAAATTCAGCGTGCCGCAGTCGAGCGTGCAGATTTCCGGCAGCAGTTCCTCGACGTGCGCGAGGCGCGTGAGGCCGCCGACGAGATCGGTGCCCTTGCCGAAGCGCATCGGGTCCTCGCCCGGGCCGATCTCCAGATCGCCGCCCATGCCGGCCGTCAGGTTGATGATCACGTCGACGTCCGCCGAGCGGATCCGGTCGACCACTTCGCGGTACAGGTTCGGGTCGCGGCTGCCGCGGCCCGTCTGCGGATCGCGCACGTGGCAGTGCGCAACCGTCGCGCCGGCCTTCGCCGCTTCGATCGCGGCGGCCGCGATTTCCTTCGGCGTGACCGGAATCGCCGGATGCTTGCCGACCGTGTCGCCCGCGCCGGTGACCGCGCAGGTGATGATGACTTCATGGTTCATGCTGAATGCCCTCGCTTGATGCTGTTCGTGTCGCTCGTTTTCCGTCGTACTGCAGATTATTTGTCGCTGCGCGCCGTCCGCTTGCGGCGCGCGCGGGCCGTTACAGGCCGAGATACGCCTTCACGGCAGGCAGGCCGTCCTTGCCGTCGAACGTCTTGACGCCGGCGAGCCAGGCATCGAGCACCTGCGGATTCTTCTTCAGGTACGCCTTCGCGGCGTCGGCCGGCTTCGTCTTGTTCATCACCGACTGCATCAGCTGGTTCTCGAGCTGCGTCGTGAAGCGCAGGTTCTCGACGAGCTTGCCCGCGTTCGGGCAGCGCGCGATGAAGTCGGGCGCCGTCAGCGTGTACACGCGCGCTTCGCCGTAGTTCGGGCCGAAACTCGCATCGCCGCCGGACAGGTAGTTCATGCTGATCTGGATGTTCATCGGATGCGGTTCCCAGCCGAGGAACACGACCCACTTCTTCTCGCGGATCGCGCGCTCGACCGTCACGAGCATCCCCGCCTCGCTCGATTCGACCAGCTTGAAGCCGCCCAGACCGTACTGGTTCGTGTCGATCATCTTCTGGATCGTCGCGTTCGCGCTGCTGCCCGGCTCGATCCCGTAGATCTTGCCGTCGAGTTCCGCGCGGTGTTTCGCGATGTCATCGAAGGTCTTCAGGCCGGCCTGGTATTCATAGCTCGGCACCGCGAGCGTCGCCTTCGCGCCCGACAAATTCGGCGTCTCGACCACGTTGATCGACTTGCTGTCGAGGAACGGCTGGAGCTGCTTTTGCTGCACCGGCCACCAATAGCCGAGCGAGATGTCGAGCTGCTTGCTCTTCAGGCCGGCGAACGAGATCGGCACCGATGCGATCGTCGTCGTCGGCTTGTAGCCGAGCCCTTCGAACACCGTCGACGCGAGCGCCGTGGTGGACGTGATGTCGGTCCAGCCGATGTCCGCGAAGCGTACGTTGCGGCAGGTCGCTGCTTCCGTTTCGGCGTGCGCCGCGGTCGCGAATGCGCCGGTCGCCAGCACGGCCGCGACGAACGCGGCGATCTTTGTCGACTTCATGGTTTCTCTCCCGATTGGACCGATGTCCGACGGGTTCGCGGAGTGCGTCCCGGCCTGCATCGTGGGAGTAAAAGTAACGAGCCATATTGGTCGAAAGACGACCGGCGGCGACCTTTTCTTGACTATTTGCGACTATGAGTGGAAACCACTATGCGCGAGCAATGGCTTGTGTGGCGGGGGTTTGAGGCGAATTTCGGTGAAGCGGGGGTTGTCCGGATGCGGCGTGACGGATGCCGACGGAGCGTGCTTCGGCGGTGGCGCCGGAACGCGCGTGATGTCGATTCCGGCCGGGCCGGTGCGGGCCGGCGCCCGACACGTCATCGCGGTACCTCGACATAGGTTTCCCTGCAGATCTCGCGCAACGCCTGGACCAGCAGATCCCGCGTCGGCGCATGCGATTCGGCGGCGCGCGTAAACAGCGCGATGGGCGGCAGCGTCCAGACCAGCGAGTAAGGCACGATCGCCACGCCGGCGATGCGCACCATTTCTTCGGCGATATCGGCCGGCACGATCGATACGGCGTCGTCGCTCGACGCGATCATTTCGCCGATCAGCTTCGACGAGTAGCTTTCGACGATCGGCACGGGCGGCGCGATGCCGGCCGACAGGAACAGGTCCGTCACCTGCTCCCGCATCGGCGTATGCGGCGCGCCGAGAATCCAGTCCAGTTCGCGCAGCTTCTCCCAGTCGAGCTTCATGCGCGCCAGCTTCGCGGCGAGGCGCCGGCTCGCGATCATCCGCGGCTGCTGCTGGTACAGAACTTCGAAGGAAACCTGCCCCAGATCGACCGCCGACGACGCCCGCCCGATCACGAGATCGACGCTGTGGTCCTTGAGCTGGAGCAGCAACTGGTCGCTGGTGCCTTCATGGATCGTCACGGTCAGGCGGCGTTCCATCCGGGATTGCAGCCGCTTGAGCGCCGCCGACAGCATCTGGCCCGAAATAAACGGAATCACGCCGATATGCAGGTGGGCCGCGTGGCCGGCGGCGACCGCCTCCATCTCGCGGGCGAGATGGTCGAGGTCCTTCAGCATCGCCCGGGCGCGCTCGAGCACGACCGAGCCGAGCGCGGTCGGCCGCATCCCGCGCGACGAGCGCTCGAACAGCGGCGTGCCGAACATGCTTTCCAGCTCGGACAGCGCGTTCGTCACGGCAGGCTGGCTGCTGGCCATGTGCTCCGCGACGCGTGTCAGCGACCCGTGCTGCTGGATCTGCAGCAACAGCATCAGGTGCCGCATCTTCAGGCGCGCACCGAGCCGCCGGACCACGTCGTTCGCGTCGAATGTCATTGCCGAACCGCCATACCATCATGAAAAAGTGATGGACCGATATTAAAACAGAATCATCTCCTTATGGCTGATCCCTAGAATCACCTCATGGATCGCGTCGGGACTGGCCTGGCGCGCACGCCCGGACCCAAAAACATGAAACAGACAGAGACTCAGCAGCAGGCCGCGTACGACTATCACGAGTTTCCGACCCCGGGGAAGATCTCCGTCGTCGCCAGCAAGCCGCTCGTGACGCAGCGCGATCTCGCGCTCGCCTACACGCCGGGCGTCGCCAGCGTGTGCGAATCGATCGCCGCCGAGCCGCTGAACGCGCATCGCTTCACGAGCCGCGGGAATCTGGTGGGCGTCATCACCAACGGCACCGCCGTGCTGGGTCTGGGCAACATCGGCGCGCTCGCGTCGAAGCCGGTCATGGAAGGCAAGGCCGTGCTGTTCAAGAAGTTCGCGGGGATCGACGTGTTCGACATCGAGATCAACGAGACCGATCCGGACAAGCTCGTCGACATCATCGCCGGCCTCGAGCCCACTTTCGGCGGGATCAATCTCGAAGACATCAAGGCGCCGGAGTGCTTCACCGTCGAGCGCAAGCTGCGCGAGCGCATGAAGATTCCGGTCTTCCACGACGACCAGCACGGCACCGCCATTACCGTGGCCGCCGCATTCATCAACGGGCTGAAGGTGGTCGGGAAGTCGATTTCCGAGGTGAAGGTCGTGACCTCGGGCGCCGGTGCCGCGGCGCTGGCCTGCCTGGACCTGCTCGTCGACCTCGGGCTGCCGGTCGCGAACATCTGGGCGACGGATATCGAAGGCGTCGTCTACCGCGGCCGCACCACGCTGATGGATCCCGCCAAGGAACGCTTCGCGCAGGAAACCGACGCGCGCACGCTGTCCGAAGTGATCGGCGACGCCGACGTGTTCCTCGGGCTGTCGGTCGGCGGCATTCTGAAACCGGAGATGCTGAAGGCGATGGCCGCGCGTCCGCTGATTCTCGCGCTCGCCAATCCGACGCCGGAAATCTTCCCGGAACTCGCGCATGCGACGCGCGACGACGTCGTGATCGCGACGGGCCGCTCGGATTTCCCGAACCAGGTCAACAACGTTCTCTGCTTCCCGTACATTTTCCGCGGCGCACTGGATGTGGGCGCAACGACGATCACCCGCGAAATGGAAATCGCCGCGGTTCACGCGATTGCCGGCCTCGCGCAGGAAGAGCAGAACGACATCGTCGCGGCGGCCTATGGCGGCGATGAAGTGTCCTTCGGTCCGCAATACCTGATTCCGAAGCCGTTCGATCCGCGCCTGATCGTTCGCATCGCGCCGGCCGTGGCCAAGGCCGCGATCGAAGGCGGCGTGGCGACGCGCCCGCTCGCGGATCTCGACGCGTACGTCGAGCAGCTGCAGCAGTTCGTCTACCACTCGGGCGCGTTCATGAAGCCGCTGTTCGCGACCGCGCGTCAGCTCGTGCGTGATGGCGGCAAGGCACGCATCGTGTTCACCGAGGGCGAGGACGAGCGTGTGCTGCGCGCGGTGCAGGTCATCGTCGACGAGAAGCTCGCGCGTCCGATCCTGGTCGGGCGTCCGGAAGTGCTGCTCGCGCGTATCGAGCGGTTCGGCCTGCGCCTGCGTCTCGGTCAGGATGTCGAAGTGACCAATCCGGAATATGACGAACGTTTCCCGCAATACTGGACGACGTATTGGGAATTGCGCTGCCGCGACGGCATCTCGAAGGAAATGGCGCGCGTCGAAATGCGGCGCCGCCTGACGCTGATCGGCGCGATGATGGTGCGGCTCGGCGATGCGGACGGGATGATCTGCGGGACGGTCGGCGAGTATCACAATCACCTGCGGTTCGTGGACGAAGTGATCGGCAGGAAGCCCGATGCGTCGACCTACGCCGCGATGAACATCCTGCTGCTGAATCAGCGGACGGTCGCGCTGGTCGATACGCACGTCAACGACAACCCGGATGCGGAGCAGATCGCGGAATTCACGATCGCGGCCGCGCGGCAGATGGAGTGGCTGAATCTCTCGCCGAAGGTTGCGCTGCTGTCGCGGTCGAACTTCGGGTCGGGGAGCGCGGCTTCGGGCGTGAAGATGCGCCGGGCGCTGGAAATCATTCGCGCACAAGCGCCGGATATCGAGGCGGATGGCGAGATGCACGGCGACTGCGCGCTCGACGAGGCGCTGCGTGCGCGGCTGCTGCCGATGTCGCCGCTGAAGGGTGCGGCGAACCTGCTCGTGTGTCCGAACGTCGATGCGGGGAATATCGCCTATAACCTGCTCAAGACCGAGGCCGGCAGTAACGTTGCGGTCGGGCCGTTCCTGCTGGGCGTCAACGGGCCGGTGAACATCCTCACGTCCAGTGCGACCGTGCGACGGATCGTGAACATGACGGCGTTGACGGTGATCGAGGCGAATCGCAACGCGGCCGTGTAATTGCGCTTGATGCGGGGTCGGCTACGGCCGACCTCGTCGGTCAGCGGGTTGCGGTCTGCACCGCAACCGGCGCGGACATCGCGCTGGCCGACGAAATTACTGCGCATGACGGCTGCCGGAACGAAGCGGCCGTCACGGATTCGATGCACGCGTTTCGCCAGAGCTCCATCAGAAGCACAAGATTTACGGATGGAAGGTTTCACCGCGGTTCAGCATGTCGACGAATTCCGCGATTTTACGCGCCCGTGTTTCCGGCTTTTTCGCATTCTGTATCCGGAACAGGATGGCGTAGCGGTTGCGGCTATTCAGCGTTGCAAAGAACGCCTTGGCTTTCGAATTTGCGTCCAACGCCACCTGCAGGTCGTCCGGCACGGTCGAGTTGCTGGCCGACGTATAAGCAGCCTTCCAGCGGCCGTCCTGCCGCGCCTTCTCGATCTCGCGCATGCCGGACGCACGCATTCTGCCTGCGGCGATCAGCGCTTCGGCCCGGTCCTTGTTGAGTTTGGACCAGATGCTTTTTGCGGAGCGCGGCGTGAAGCGTTGTAACCAGTACGTCTCGCTCTCAGCCCGTTTCTGGCCATCGATCCAGCCATGGCAGAGCGCGCTTTCCAACGCCTGGTCGTAGGTGACGGTTCGGTGCGTGGCGCCCTTTTTCGCCAGACGCAGCCATACTCCGCTCGAAGTGCCGCCGTTTTGCGCCAACCAGCTTTCCCATTCGGTTTGACTGGCAAATGTCAGAGCGCATTCGGTCATGTCACTGTCCAAAATCCGGCTTGTTTGGGTCGGAAGCCGCCGCCGGGTTTGGCGGCTTCCGACCTCGGCCGATCGAAAACGCGCGCTACAGAACGCGTTCCAACGCGTCAGCAAATCGTCCGACCGCCGCATCGACATCATGCAGCTTGTCGAGCCCGAACAAGCCGATCCGGAACGTCTTGAAATCCGCCGGCTCATCGCATTGCAACGGCACGCCGGCCGCGATCTGCATGCCGACGTCGACGAATTTCTTGCCGGACCGGATGTCGTCATCGTCCGTGTAGCTCACGACGACGCCCGGCGCCTCGAAGCCTTCCGCCGCCACGCTCCGGAACCCCTTCTCGGCCAGCAACGCGCGAATCCGCGTGCCGAGCTCGAGTTGTTCCGCCCTCACCTTGTCGAAGCCGTACGCTTCCGTTTCCTTGATGACGTCGCGCAGCGTCGCGAGGCTGTCCGTCGGCATCGTCGCGTGGTACGCGAACCCGCCGTTCTCGTACGCTTCCATGATCTGCAGCCACTTGCGCAGATCGCACGCAAAACTGGTGCTGGTCGTCGCGTCGATTCGCTCGCGCGCAAGCGGACTCATCATCACCAGCGCACAGCCAGGCGACGCGCTCCAGCCCTTTTGCGGCGCACTGATCAGCACGTCGACACCGCTCGCCTCCATGTCGACCCAGATCGTCCCGGACGCAATGCAATCGAGCACGAACATGCCGCCGACCGCATGCACGGCGTCGGCCACCGCGCGCAGATACGCGTCGGGCAACATCATCCCGGAGGCGGTTTCGACATGCGGAGCAAAGACCAGATCCGGCTTGTGTTCGCGAATCGCGGCGACGACTTCCTCGATCGGGGCCGGCGCGAACGCCGCCTGCCTGCCCGGCTCGACCGGGCGCGCCTTCAACACGATCGACTCGGACGGAATGCGGCCCATGTCGAAAATCTGCGACCAGCGGAAGCTGAACCAGCCGTTGCGGATGACCAGACACTTCTTGTCCGTCGCGAACTGGCGCGCAACGGCTTCCATGCCGAACGTCCCGCTGCCCGGAACGATCGCCACCGCCTTCGCGTTGTAGACCTTCTTCAGCGCCGCGGAAATATCGCGCATGACGCCCTGAAAGCGCTGCGACATGTGATTGATCGACCGGTCGGTGTACACCACCGAATATTCGAGAAGCCCGTCACGGTCGACATCGGGAAGTAAGCCTGGCACGTTCGCCTCCGGTAAAGGATGAACCATGGGATGAGCGCGAGCGGCATTCGCGTAGTGGATACCGCCGCACCGATGCATTTCTGCGCTTGTACCTGAACGATGATCGATTCTAGCGAAAGCCGTCTGACGTCAGGGGATTTTGGTGTGGCGTATGGCGCACTGCGGCAATCGATCACTTCGGCCATCGCCAGGACGGATCCGACAGATGTTCGGCGAAGTAGTCGGACAGCGCGGCAACCTTCGCGGGCCGTGCGCGCGCGGACGGCGTGACGAAGTAGAGGCCGCCCCGCGTCAACGACCAGTCGGTCAGGATCGCTTCGAGGCGGCCATCGGCCAGATATTCGCCGGCGATGAATTCAGGCAGCTCCGCAATCGCGAGACCGGCGAGCAGCGTCGGCAACAGCGCATCGGCATTCGTCACGCGCAGCGGACCATTCGGCATGACCGCCTCCTCGTCACCCGCGTCGTTCGTGAAACGCCACACATCGCTATGCGCCCGATACGCGTACGAGAGACATGGCCGCCCCGCCAGTTCGCGCGGATGCGCGGGCCGTCCTTCGCGCTTCAGGTATGCAGGCGACGCCACCACGTATTGCGTCACCGCACACAACCGCCGGGCCACCAGCGACGAATCCGGCAGCGCGGCGATGCGCAATGCGGCATCGAAACCGTCTGCGATCAGGTCGACCGACGCATCCGACAGATGCAGGTCGATCGACACGTCCGGATAGGCACGAAAGAAACCGGGCAGCAGCGGCGCGACCCAGCGCAACCCGAACGACATCGGCACCGCGAGGCGCACCAGCCCGCGCGGCTGCACGGCCATCTCGCGCGCGGCACTTTCCGCTTCTTCGGCATGGCGATACACCTCGCCGGCCTTTTCGCAGATCGTCCGGCCGAACTCGGTGAGCGCCAGTTGACGGGACGTCCGGTTGAAAAGTCGTCCGCCCAAACGGTCTTCCAGACGGGCGACGCCGCGCGAAACGGTCGCCACGGATACGCCCATCGCGCGCGCCGCCGCCGCGAACGATCCTTCCTCGGCGACCTTGGCGAACATCGCGAGCCCTTCGAAGTCAGGCAGCCTGGCCATTTCCCCTCATCTTTTCATTTATGCAACGTTGACTTGCGATCAATTCTATTTCGAAACGAATGGCGCGTCGATATTCTCCTTACATCGCAGCACGCAACACCGAAACGCAGTCACCCACTCACTGAACGAAAGGAGAAACACCATGGCACGCAAGCTCGACAACAAGATCGCACTCGTCACCGGCGGCACCAGCGGCATCGGCCTCGCCACCGCGCAGCGCTTCGCGGCGGAAGGCGCGCACGTCTACCTGACCGGCCGCCGCCAGGCCGAACTCGATGCCGCGGTCAACGCGATCCGCGAAGGCGGCGGCAACGCGACGGGCGTACGCGTCGACTCCACGAAGCTCGACGAACTCGACGCGCTCTATGCGCAAATCAACGAAGAACACGGGCGCCTCGACGTGCTGTTCGCGAACGCCGGCGGCGGTTCGATGCTGCCGTTCGGTAGCATCACGGAAGAACACTTCGACGACACCTTCAATCGCAACGTGAAAGGCGTGCTGTTCACGGTGCAAAAGGCGTTGCCGCTGCTCGCCGACGGCGCATCGGTGATCCTTACCGGCTCGACGGCCGGCAGCGCGGGCACCGCTGCATTCAGCGTGTATTCGGCTTCGAAGGCAGCGGTGCGCGCGTTTGCTCGCAGCTGGATTCTCGATCTGAAGGAGCGCCGCATCCGCGTGAACACGATCAGCCCGGGCGCAACCCGCACGCCGGGCCTGCTCGACCTCGCCGGCCAGGACGCCGCGCAACGGCAAGGTCTCGCCGATTACCTGGCCGCGCAGATTCCGATGGGGCGTCTGGGCGAGCCGGAAGAGATCGCGGGCGCCGCACTGTTCCTCGCGTCGGACGACGCGAGCTTCGTGAACGGCATCGAGCTGTTCGTCGATGGCGGCCAGCAGCAGATCTGAGCGTGGCGCAGGGTGCACGGGGTGCGGTGCGATCGTCTACGATCGCACCGAACCGATGTGCCTGCGCGTCCGCCCGACGCAGATCATGATCGAACATCGTGCCTTTCCGTCGCTTGGCGCAATCAGACGCGCGTGGCTCGACACACGGCTGCATTTCCGTTTCGGCGAGTTCGGATGCGCCGACCATGCACCACTCGACGCGCTTTATCTGTGGAACGACGATGCGCCCGCGCCGCATTCCGGCTTCTGCCTGCATGCTCACCGGGACGTCGAGATCGTGACATGGGTGCGCTCAGGTGCCATCACCTGCGAAGACGGTGCCGGCAACCGCTACACCGGCGCCCAAGCGCCATCGGCAAAGCCGATCAGTACCGCTCGGACACACCCTCGATTCCGCGCTCGTGCAGTGCGCGAACCAGCCCGGCGCGTACCGTCGCGACGTCCGAAAACGCCGGACGCCGATGCGCGGCGACTTCGGCGGCGGTATAAGGCTTGAAGTCGTGCGGCAGCGCATCGCGGTTCATCGTCGTGAGCACCCAATTCAGCACGTCGGCGAGATCCTCGTCCGACAGCGCCGAATTCGACGCGCCGGGCACGCGCATCACGTACTCGCGTCCCGCCGGCAGATGTGTGAAATAACCGAGCGAATTCGCGAGCGGCGGCACCTTGCCCGGAATGCCGCCGCCCGCCGCCGTGTGGCAGCCCATGCAGTTGAGCACCCAGTGCTGTCGCGCGAGCGTCGCGTCGATCACGCCATCGGCATGCGCGGGTACGGCAATCGCGAATGCGGCAGTGACAAGCATCGAAGACAGGCAACGTGCCATGAACGAACCGTTCGGGCACGCCGCCGCGCGCCGGCCGCCACGCAAGCCCATGCGCACGGCATTCAAAGCCCCAGCCCCTTCGTCACGACCGCACGCTGCGCATGAACGGCCGTGCCGTCCATCTCGTTCGCGCGCGCCGCGCGAATGTCGGCCGCCGTGAACGGCTTCGCGTCGCCGTGCTTGTCGTTGAGATCGAACACGACATAGTTCAGCACGTTCGCGATATCGTCATCGCTCGCACTCGCGAACGACGGCATCTTGAAGTTGTAGCGCTTGTCGTGCACCGTGATCTCGCCGAACATCCCGTGCAGCAACGTCGCGACGAGCTGCACGCGGCCCGCGTCGGCCGTTGCATACCTGCCCGGATACTCGGTCAGCGGCGGCGCGAGGCCGTCCTGCCCCTTGCCGCCCGCCTGGTGACACACCGCGCACTGCGCATCGAACAGGCTCTTGCCCGCCGGGTAGTGGACGGCCTGCTGCGCATCGGCGAAACCCGGCAACGCAAAACCCGCGACAGCCGCCATACACGCGACAACGAACTTTCCACCATGCTTCGTTTTCATTGCTTCGCCGCTCCTAGCAGGACCGAAACCGAACAGTGGTAGTTCGAGTTTCCGTTCGCCATGCACCAGTTGATGTCGTTGTTCAGCGACAGCTTGTACAGCGGCTTCTCGCGCTCGTTGCGGTTGCAGAAGCACTTTCCGCACGATGTCTTGCCGCAGCAATCGTTGTACGACACGATGTAGTCCGACCCGTCGTGCGGGTTGCGGCACGTGCCGATCCACGTGATCGGCGATGGCGTCGTGCCCGGCGGGCAACTGCTCGACGTACCGCCGCAGCAACTGCACAGCCAGCCGTCGATCGCGCAGTATTTCCAGTAATCGCAGCTCATCGGGTCGTCGCTCGCACCCGGCGCGGCAGCACCCGAAGCCGCCGATGCGCCCGACGCCGCATCCGCTGCATACGCGGTGCGATCGACGGGCAAGAGCGGCAGCATCGCCGATCCGACCAGCACCTTGCCGAGCTTCGCCATCGCGCTACGCCGCGAACTATGCTGCGCGACGCCGCGCGCCGACCGCTCGAACCATGAATCAAACAGGCCCATGTGGTTGTTCTCCGTTGACGTTGAAAGAGGGTCGGCCGGTCACGCGTGCTGCGCGCGCCCTTCGTGACCGCCATGGTCGTGATCGCCGTGCACGAACTGCTGCAGCGATGCAACGCCACGCTCCTTCGCTTCGAACAGGCTCTCGAGATGCTCGCGGGTGTTGACGAGCCCCTTTGCGCGCACGGCACCGGTGTCGTCGAGCAGCACCGCGTACGGCAGCTTGCCGATCTGATACGCAAGGCCCAGCTCCTGCGACAGCACGTACGGGAAACGTGCGAGGTCGTGCTTCCGTGCGAAGCGCGCGTGTTCGTCGAGATCGCCGTCGCTCGCGAGCACGATGTTCACCGGCGTCGATTCACTCGCCTGCAACGACGGCAACAGCGGTAGCAGCTTCTTGCAGACCGGGCACGTCGGCGACAGGAAGAACAGCAGCGTCGCCTTGCCCGATGCATCAATGCCACCGACCTTCACCTGCGAGCCGCGAATGTCGGTCAGTTCGAACGTCGGCGCGATCGCGCCGACCGCCGGCCCCTTGTCGATCATCAATGCGCCGGCCGGCATGATGCGTTCGTACAGGATGCCGATCTGGCGCACGAGCGCGAGGCAGATTGCGCCGAGCGCGAGAACGGCGACCCACAGCAAGGCTGTGGAAACGGTGAGAGCGGTTTGCATCATGAATTCCTCAGGTGGGAAAGGCGTGGTACGTTGGCGAGCAGCACGTCGACGGTGAGCAGCGCGCAGACGATCAGCAGCACGGAAGAGAACAGCGTCAGGTAGTCGAACCACACGACCGCGCGGCTGCCCGGTTCGATGAACGCGGTCGCAGTCAGCACGATGAGCAGCAGCACGCGCGCGACATGCAGCCAGCCGATGCCGCGCGGCGCGTCCGCGCGCGCGGCGGCGAAACCGGAGCAGCCGCAGTCGATATCGGTATGGCCGCGCAGGATGTTGATCGCGATGCCGGCCGCGAATACGAGCAGCAATGCGATCAAGCCGAGCGCGCCGGTCGTGCGCGTATCGGGAAACAGCAGCGCTACGGCGCAGACGGCTTCCGCAAGCGGAATCGCGAATGCGACGGGCGCGGTGAGCGCATCGGGCAGCAGGCGATAGCCGGCGAGCGCCTGCCGGAACGTCGCAGGCCGGCGCATCTTGGCGAAGGCGCCGAGCAGCACGACGACGGCCGCGCCTGCCTGTGCGCTGGTGACGAGTACGGGATCGAGCATCATTGCGGCCTCACGGGTTCACGAGCAGCGTCGACGTGCTGCCGATCTGCTTCTCGACGTGCCGCGGCTTGCCCGTTTGCGCGTCCATCACGACGAGATCGGACGTGCCCGTCAGTCCGTAGAACAGCGGCTTCTCGTCCTCGCTGACCTGGATCGACACGAGCGGATCGACATTCAGCTGCGCGAGGTCCCAGCGCGCGACACGCTGTTTCGACTTCAGGTCGTACACCCAGACCTGCGTGCCGGGATCCTTGTGCGTGCCGCCTCCGCCCTTGTGCATCAGCACGTAGTAGCGGTTCTGCCCGACCTGCACGGCCGTCTGCTGCATGCCGCCCGGGCGCCAGCCTTCGGCGCGCTCGGCGTCGCTCAGCAACGACCACGACTTGCCGAACGTCGGCTTGTCGCCGCTGAAGTCGGCGCTGCGCACGTTGCCGTGGTACGTCGTGAATAGATAACCGCCGTGGTAGCGCGAAGCGTTGATGAAGGCCGGATCATTTTCGACGTCGATGAATGCGTCGGACATCGTGCGCTTCACCTCCTTGCCGTTGGCGTCGAGTGTGACGGTGAGCGCCTTGCCGCTCTCGCACAGCGCGGTGAAGCGATCGTTCCCCGACGGATAGGCGAGCACGCATGCCGCGGTGTCGATCTCCGACAGCACCTTCCTCGATACCGCATCGATCACCGTCACCGACGCGGCCGGCGTGATGTTCGCGACGTACAGCAGCTTGCCGTCCGCGCTGAACGCCGTGTTGTACGGTGACGGCACGTGCTGCCCGTGCTTCGCCGGAATCACGATCTCGCCTGCGTGGTCGAGCGTCGTGTTGTCGGTTATCTCGACGACGTCGGTGCGCGTGCCGTGCGAGCCGCGCGAGAAATAGGTCGTCGCAACGAAGCTCGTCTTGCGGTCGGGCGAGATCGCGAAGCCGGGCGCGAAACCGCCGTCAATCTGGCCGAGCAGCTTCTTCGCATCGGCGTCGTACACGAAGATGCGTCCGTCGGTCATCGTCGGCATTGCGATATCGACGACGTACACCTCGTGCGGATGCCACGGCGGCATCTTCTGCACGACCAGTTCTTCGGGCTTTTCCGTCGCGTATGCGCTGCCGGCCCACGCCGCCGCGAACGCCAGCGTCGCCGCGAAAGCCGCGGTGCGTCGCCTTGTTCTCATGTCGCCTCCAGTTGGGATTCACGTTATGTGGGGCGACTGTAGTTCGACAATAAATCCGCTCAGCACCCGTACCGGCAACGCGTGCGTGCCGATTCGGGATATTGGAAAACCGCCTGAAAGGCACCCGAGGTCGACATCTTCCGCCCCCTCTAAAACCCCACGGAAATAGCGCTCATCCGTATTGCACCGACCGTGCGGTCGGTTTAATCTTGCGCGGTCCGAACGACCGCCGGAGGCGCCATGCTCGTGTTTCATCAGATGTTCGACGACGCGGACCGGCATGCCGAGGCGCTGCGTGGTTGGGACCAACGCTACGACCAGATCGGCTCCGGCTCGTATCGCAGCGCGGTCAAGCAAGTGGAGTTCGACGGCGTGCAACTGTTCCAGGAAGCGGCGAACGTGCGGGTCATCCAGCGCGGGCGCCTGCCGCACGGCCATACGGTGTTCGGCATGCCGCTCACCGGCTCGGGCACCTTCGCATTCGGCGATGCGCGCATCGAGGGTGGCACGATCGTATTGGCGCGCGGCGGCTCGCCTTTCGAACTCCATTCGCCCGACGACATGTCGCTGATCGGCGTGGTCGTCGATTCCGAGCTGATGCAGCAAATCGAGGATGCTGCCGATCTCCGGCTCGACGAGCGCGCGCTGCGGCGCGGCGTCGCCGACGTGCCGGTCGCCGCGCGCGAACGCGCGAGCGTGCAGCTCGCGACGCTGCTCGAACGCGTGCTGTCGGCGCCCGATACGTTCGACACGGCGCGTGCGCAGTCCGTGCTGCGCAGCGATGTCGCGAACGTGCTCGTCGATCTGCTCACGTATCGAATGCCCGAGCCTTTGAATCGTCTGACGCATGCGTGCCATGCCGACATCGTGCGGCGCGTGCACGACTACGTGATCGAGCACCCGGAGGCGCCCGTCGACATCCTGAGCCTGTGCACGCAGTTGCGCGTGAGCCGGCGCACGATGCAGAACAGCTTCCAGTCGGTCGCGCAGACCGGTCCGCTGAACTACACGCGCTCGCTGCGCCTCTCGCAAGTGCGGCGCCTGCTGCTCGACACACGGCAATCCGACCTGCCGATCAGCGAAGCGGCCGCGCGCTGGGGGTTCATCCACCTCGGGCATTTCGCGAACGCGTACAAGGCCCAGTTCGGCGAGCTGCCTTCGACGACGGCGCGCCGGACGGTGCGCGGCGCAAAAACGCGCTGAGCACCCGCAAAACCGCGATAATCGGGCGTTGAACGTTCGGCTTGCGCGAGCCGGGCGCGGCGCGCGTATGTCCGGTCGCACGCCGCGCCGCGCCGCATCGCGCCCGTCCGTGACGACCACCCGATTCCACCCCACGCCCCGATGCCCGAGGATTTCCACTTCCTGTTGCTGCCCGGCTTCTCCGCGCTCGGCTTCATGTCGGCGGTCGAACCGCTGCGCGTCGCGAACCGCTTTCGCACCGAACTGTACCGCTGGCACGTGATCAGCGCGGACGGCGCGCCCGTCGCCGCGAGCAACGGCATCCCGGTCGCCGCCGAAGCCGCATACGCGGACGTCGCGCAGGTCGAGACGGTGTTCGTCGTCGCCGGCTTCGATCCGCTCGTGTGCTACGACCGCGCGCTCGGCGACTGGCTGCGCCGCCAGAACCGGCACGGCGCGACGCTCGGCGGCATCGACACCGGCAGCTTCGTGCTGGCGGAAGCCGGGCTGTTCGACGCATCGCAAACGCTCACGCTGCACTGGGAAGCGCTCGCCGCATTCCGCGAACGCTACCCGGGCCTGAACGCGACGCAGGAACTGTTCGAGATCGACGACCGGCGCATCACCTGCGCGGGCGGCACCGCGTCGATCGACATGATGCTCGACCTGATCGGCAGGCGGCACGGCGCCGACCTCGCGGCGGCGATCTCCGAGCAGTTCGTCGTCAGCCGCATCCGGCAACGCTCGGACAGCCAGCGGCTCGAGATCGCCGCGCGCTACGGCGTGCACAACCGCAAGCTGATCCAGGTGATCGACACGATGCAGCGGCATATGGAAAGCCCGCTCGGCTCCGACGCGCTCGCGCAGGACGTGTCGATCACGCGGCGCCAGCTCGAACGGCTGTTCAGCGCGACGCTGAACGACACGCCGACGCGCTTCTACCTGAACCTGCGCCTCGATCGCGCCCGCGAGCTGCTGCAGCAGACCGACATGAGCATCACGTCGGTGTGCGTCGCATGCGGCTTCGAATCGCCGTCTCATTTCTCGCGCACGTATCGCGCGCGTTTCGGCGTGAGCCCGCGCAGCGACCGCCGCGCGACGCGCTGAGCGGAGCCGCTTTTACGTACAATCCGGCGCGCTATTGCGCGCTTCGGCAGCGTTTCGCGTCAATCGATGAACAATGCCGCCGATTGATCGACGGACCGAAGCGGCCTTCGAAAATAAATTGCAATGTCGTCGAAAATATTCTGTAACATACCTCGCAATTAGATAGGCAGCCCTAAGGAGATGAGAGCCCGGGCCTGCGCACGTCGCGCCACGCGGGCTGCCAAACCGCCATCAATGCCGATCCGAGGGGTATGACATGACGATGCTCGCTTCGCCGTCGCCGCACCTGCCTGCCGTTCGCTTCCCCGCCGCCTTTCCGCTCCGATTCTTTTCGACCTGACGCTTAGTTCTCCTCAGTCAGTCGAATCTCCCTGCACCGCTTCGTCGCACCGGTTCCATCGAGCCGGCGCGCGGGCCGTGTCGTGCCTGCTCGCCACGAGCGCGCGGGCGTGTCCAACCGTTGAGATGAGGATCACGTATGCAGACATCACGCAAAGCATTGCCGCTCGCCCTGGGTCTCGCGCTCGGTTTCGGCATCGTCGGCGGCAGCGCGGCCGATACCAAGGTCGCGAATCCGCAGGCGTCGAGCCTGCGCGAAAGCCTGACGCGCGGCGTGGCACCGGCCGCGGCCAAGGCCGATACGGCCGCCGGCCAGTTCCGCGCGGACGGCGTCGCCGTCACGCTGTACAACCCCGCGTATCGCGCGAAGAAGGCTGCCGCCACGCCCGCCGCCACCGCGCGCGATTTCGTCGCATCGCAGGCGACGCAGCTCGGGCTCGATCCGGCCGCGCTCGCGAGCCTCGCGGTCACGTCGGAGCGCGACGACGCCGATTTCACCGTCGTGCGCTTCCAGCAGCAGGCGGCCGGGCTGCCCGTGTACGGCAGCGACATCGCGGTGACGGTCGCGAAGGACGGCCGCATCCTGTACGTCGCGAGCAACACGATCAACGGCGTGGTCGCCACCGCGCGCAAGGCGCTGGCCGTCGACCAGCAGCAGGCGCTCGACCGCGCGCGCGCGTATCTCGGCGTCGGCGGCTTCACGAACCTCGACGCGCAGCTCGTCGCGTTCGTCGACAAGGCCGGCACGCATACCGCATGGAAGGTGCGCGGCCGCCCGCAGGACGGCCCGAAAGGCGACTGGGAACTGCTGATCGACGCGAGCAGCGGCGAAGTGCTGCGCGCCGAGGACAAGGCGTTCTATGCGACCGACGGCACCGGTTTCGTGTTCCGGCCGGATCCGCTTTCGTCGACGAAGAGCAGCTACGGCAGCACGGGCTACAAGGACAACAACGACGCGGACTCCACGCAGCTCACGGCCTCGCGCGTACGCGTGACGCTGAAGGATCTTGCGCAATCGAATTCACGCTACGTGCTGTCGGGCCCGTATGCGTCGTGCGTCGATTTCGATGCGCCGCGCGACAACGCGTGCCCGGCACAGGCGACGCCCGCGTTCGAGTTCACGCGCGGCAATCTGTACTTCGAGGCGGTGAACACGTATTACCACATCGACACGTTTCTTCGTTACGTGAACCAGACGCTCGGCATCAAGGCGATGCCGTATCAGTACACGGGCGGCGTGCAGTACGACCCGCACGGCGAATCGGGCGACGACAACTCGTCGTATTCGTCGAGCAGCGGCCGGCTCACCTTCGGGCAGGGCGGTGTCGACGATGCGGAAGATGCGGACGTCGTGATCCACGAGCTCGGCCACGGCATCCACGACTGGGTGACCAACGGCGGTCTGTCGCAGCAGGAAGGCCTGTCGGAGGGCACGGGCGACTATCTCGCCGCCGCGTACAGCCGCGACTTCAATCAATGGAGCCCGTCGGACGCGCAGTATCACTGGGTCTACAACTGGGACGGCCACAACGAATACTGGGGCGGCCGCGTGACGAACTGGAACGTCGGGCGCACCTACGCGCAGGCACGCGGCGCGGAGATCCACACGGCCGGACAGTACTGGGCGTCGTGCAACCTCGTCGCGCGCGACGCGATCGGCGCACAGGCGATGGACAAGGCGTTCCTGAAGGGGCTGTCGATGACCAACAGCTCGACGAACCAGAAGGCCGCCGCGCAAGCGGTGCTGACGGCCGCCGCCGCGCTCGGCTACAGCAGCGCGCAGCTCACGGCGATCGGCAACGCTTACAACAAGAGCTGCACGTACGGCGTAACCGTGCCGCAGAAGTCGTAATTCCGCAGCAGGCGGGGCGGCGTCGCACGACCTGCGGCGCGCCCTCTTCCTCGACATCGCCATCCTCACGAGATCGAACATGCCTACTCTGACATTGACCCGCCTGAGCGCCGCGCTGGGCGGCATGCTGCTGACCGCCGCCGCGCACGCGACGCCGGTGTGGATCACGCTCGGCGACACCGCTTTCCGCCAGCTTCAACACATCGATGCGAGCGCGACCGCGCAGTACAGCACGACGGTCGACGCCGGCAAGACGGCCGACGGCGCCGCCCGCCGCGAAACCGTGCACGTCGTCGAGATCGACGATGCGCGGCTCGGAGAACTCGCCCACGCGGTACACCATGCGCGCGGCCACGGGCCCGGCTACATCGTGCACGACTCGTTCGACGACGCACGCCAGGCGTTGCAGCCGATACCCGCGACGCTCGCGAAACAGGCGGCCGCGACCGCTTACACGGTGTCGAACGCGCCGCAGATCAAGACCTGGATCCAGCAACTGCAGGCCAGTAACATCGTCGGCACGATCACGTCGATGTCCGGCTTCACGAACCGCTACTACACGACGTCGCACGGCGTCGCCGCATCGGACTGGCTCGCGCTGCGGTGGAAGCAATTGGCCGGCTCGCGCACCGACATCGCCGTCGAACAGTTCGCGCATACGGGCTTTCCGCAGAAATCCGTCATCCTGACGATCCGCGGCAGCGATCCCGCCGCGGGCACGGTCGTGCTGGGCGGCCACCTCGATTCGACGGTCGGCCGCACGACGGAAAACACGCGCTCGCCCGGCGCCGACGACGATGCGTCCGGCATTGCCAGCCTCACCGAAGCGCTGCGCGTGCTGCTCGCGAACGGCTACCGGCCGAAGCGGACGATCAAGTTCGTCGGCTACGCGGCCGAGGAAGCCGGTCTGCTCGGATCGAAGGCGATCGCCAAGCAGTTCCGCACGCAGAATGCGAACGTGGTCGGCGTGCTGCAGCTCGACATGACGAACTACAAGGGCGATCCGAAAGACATCTACCTGATCACCGACTACACGAACGCCGCGCAGAACACCTATCTGACGAATCTGGCGAAGACCTACCTGCCGGAACTCGCGATCGGCACGTCGCAGTGCGGGTATGCCTGTTCGGATCACGCGTCGTGGAATGCGCAGGGCTATCCGGCGTCGTTCCCGTTCGAGGCCGACCAGAACGACAGTCCGTATATCCATACCGTGAACGACACGCTGGAGAATTCGGACCGGCAGGCGAACCACGCGCTGAAGTTCGGCAAGCTGGCGCTCGCGTATGCCGTCGATCTCGGCGGTGACGGCACTGCGACCGTCAAGCACTGACGGGGCCGCGGTCGCTCAACGCCTCGCCGAACGGGCGCGCGTCATGCGCGCTCGTTCGAGCGCGTTTCCCGTTCCGGATAGAATCGTCGTCCGATCACTTCCGCGACACGGTGCACCTCCATGACCGACTTCTCCCGCTCCGCCGACGATCTCTCGCCCGAGCGCGTCACGACCGCGTTCGACCTGCCCGGCCACACGACCGTCCGTTCGCTCGGCGTCGCGCAGGGCATCATCGTGCGTTCGCGCTCGATCGTCGGCTCGTTCGGTGCCTCGCTGCAAACCATTTTCGGCGGCAACATCACGCTCTATACGTCGCTGTGCGAGAAGGCGCGGCAGCAAGCGTTCGACAAGATGCTCGCCGACGCGCGCAAGCTCGGTGCGAACGCGATCGTCGCGATGCGCTACGACTCGACCGATATCGGGTCGGGCATCACGGAAGTCATCTGCTACGGCACGGCCGTGCGCGTGACGCAGGACGCCTGACGCGCGTCACACGTCGCGTTCGAGCGACTTCATGTTGGTCAGCTGAGGAAACAGCTTCATCCACGTCAGCGCGACGGCGATCGTCGCCGCGCCGCCGACGACGATCGCGGCCGGCGCGCCCCACCACGCCGCCGTCACGCCCGATTCGAATTCGCCGAGCTGGTTCGACGTACCGATGAACAGCGAGTTGACCGCGCTCACGCGGCCGAGCATGTCGTCGGGCGTACGCAGTTGCACGAGCGACAGGCGCACGACGACGCTCACCACGTCCGACGCCCCCAACGCCGCCAGCGCGACGAGCGACACCGCAAAATGCCTCGACAGCCCGAATACGATCGTTGCGATGCCGAACGCGATCACGCCGCCGAACATCGCGCGGCCCGGCCGCCCTTTCAACGGAAAACGCGTGAGCCACAGCGTGCCCGCGAGCGCGCCGACCGCGGGCGCCGCGCGCAACGCGCCGAGCCCCCACGGCCCGACCTGCAGGATGTCGCGCGCATAGATCGGCAACAGCGCGGTCGCGCCGCCGAACAGCACCGCGAACAGGTCGAGCGACAGCGCGCCGAGGATCGCCGGTTCGCGCCGGATGAACGCGATACCGGAAAACACCGAACGCAGCGTGACCGGTTCGCGCGCGGGGGGCGCGCTGCGCAGCGGAATCGTGCCGCTCAGCACCGCCGCGATCGCGAACGCGACGACGCTCGTACCGAACGCGGCGGGCGCGCCGACGCCATACAGCAGCCCGCCGAACGCCGGCCCGAGAATCTGCGCGGCCTGGTTCGCGGACGTCGACAGCGCGGTCGCGCGCGGCAGGTCGCCGCGCGGCACGACGGCGGGCAGCAGCGACGACACCGACGGCGATTCGAACGCGCGCGCGGTGCCGACGATCGCCGCGAGCGCATACACGCCCGGCGCGGTGAGCCCCCCTGTCGCGGCGCCGAGCAGGAACACGCCGGCGGCCAGCGCCTCGGCGCTCTGGCAGATCGTCGCGATGCGCCGGCGATCGTAACGGTCGGCCACCTGCCCGACGACCAGCGTCAGTGCGAACATCGGCACGAACTGCGCGAGCCCGACGAGACCGAGCGCGAACGCGCTGTGCGTGAGCGCATAGACGTACCAGCCGATCGCGACCGACAGGATCTGGAACGCGAGCGACGACATCACGCGCGTGCCCCAGAAGCGCTGGAACGGTGCGTGGCGAAACAGGTTGGCGGGTAACGGCGACGGCGAACGGGATTCGGGTAACGGGGCGGTCATCGGAGGGATGTGCGAGAGCGGGCGATCGGCGAGACGCAGGGCGCGTCAAACCGCGATGATATCGCCAACCGCCCGAAACCGCGTCTCGCGCGCGTCCGTCATGCGCGGCAGCCCGCCTTACAAAAAAAAGCGCGAACCGCAGTTCGCGCCAAAGAGAGACCTCGCTGAAGACGTCGAATGAACTACCCTGCCCCCGCTCAGAACGAATGCCGCATCCCGATCCGCACGTCGGCCTGCGTCTGCGTCGTCGACGGCGTGAAGCTGTAGCCGATCACCGCGTCGACACCCTGCGAAGCACGCAGGTAGTCGCCGGAGATGTACACGTCGGTGCGCTTCGACAGCAGGTAGTGCAGGCCGGCCGTGCCCTGGTTCCAGTGGTGCCCTTCGAAACGCGTGTGCTGGTAGCCCGCGATGAAGCTCAGCGCCGGCGTGAACTGGTACAAGCCGCCGCCTTCGTAGACCTGCATGTGCGACGACTGGCCGAAGCCCTTGATCGTCGTGTACGAGAAGTTCGCGTCGAGCGACAGCTTGCCGATCGTGTAGCTCGTGCCGATGCCGAACGTGCCCTGGCTGTCGACGTCCATCGCGGTGTTCGCGAACAGGTCGGTGCGCGCGCCGGTCGCCGGATCGACGGTCACGGTCTGCTGGCCGAGGAACGTATGCGTGCCGATCATCGCGTACGGGTCGAACGCGTAGATGCCGTTCGGGTTGTTCAGGCGCGTGTAAGCGGCGCCGATCGAGAAGTCGCCTTTCGTGTAGCTTGCGCCCGCGCTCCATGCGCTGTTGCGATGGAAGTTGCCGGCGACGTTGCCGAACGAGTACATCGCGCCGAACTTGAAGCCACTCAGGTCGTTCGACAGGAACTTGACCGAGTTCGGCAGGCGGTCGCCGTTGAAGCGGTCGAAGTCGCCCTGGTGGATCGCGTAGCCGCTGCCCCATGCCGAGATGTTGTAGATCGACACGAGCTCGTTGGTGATGTCCAGCTGGTTGCCGAACGACAGCGTGCCCCAGTCGTTCTGGAGACCGACATAAGCCTGTCGTCCGAACTCCGCCCCGCCGAAGCCGAGCTGCCCGTTGCCGAGGTGGAAGCCGCTCTCGAGCGCGAACACGGCCTTCAGGCCGCCGCCGAGATCTTCCGTGCCTTTCAGGCCGAAGCGGTTCCCGTAGGAGACGCCGTCATCGAACTTGACCACGTGCGAACCGCCCGTGTTGTTCACGTACGTGATGCCCGCATCGAGAATCCCGTACAGCGTCACGCTGCTCTGCGCGTGGCCGATGGCGGGAATACAGGCCGCGCATGCCAGCGCGGCGGCTACGGCAACTTTCTTTTGCTTCATTGTCGACCACCCTCCCTGAACCCTTCGATGGAAAGAACCGTGGCCTGGCGCGCGCAGCAATACGCCGGCTGATTCGAATTCGGTACGTCCGCTGGCTTCGGCATTTCGTTTTCCGCAATAACGGAGCCATTGGCGAAAAATACAAACCCATATTTCAGGCCACCCGTCTGAAGGCGACACTAAATGGTCTTGATGCGACGGTTCGGGAAAACACGGAGACGGGCGGCACGGCAAAAACCGGCCGCCCGGAGGCAGGTCAGCGGGCGTCGAGCGCCGCGCGCACGGCCGGGAGTGCCGGCGTGCCGGATGCGGTCGTGACGCCGTCCAGCCAGCCCTCGACGAGCGCCGGATCGGCCTTCAGCACGTGCTGCGCCGCGAGCGCGGGCGACGTCTTGTTGTCGAGCATGTCGGCGATCATCCGGTTCTCGACGTCCACGGAGAACGTCATCTGCCGGAACAGCCGCGCCAGGTTCGCGCACTGGCCGGCAAAGCCCGGGCGCGTCACCGTGTTGACGATCGCGCCGCCATAGTTCGGGCCGAAATACGCGTCGCCGCCCGACAGGTAGGTCAGGTGGAACTTCGTATTCATCAGATGCGGCTCCCACGCGAGAAAGACGATCCAGCGCTTGTCCCGCACCGCGCGCTCGACCTGCGTGAGCATCCCCGTCTCGCTCGATTCGACGAGCGACCAGTTCGCGGACCCGAGCACATGGTCGGACAGCATCCGCTTGATGTTCTGGTTCGCGGGCGCGCCGGGCTCGATCCCGTAGATCTTGCCGCCGAAGCGGTCCGCGTAGCGCGCGAGATCGGCGAACGTGTGCACGCCCGCGGCCGCGACGTAGTCGGGCACGGCCAGCGTGAACTTCGCGCCGCTCAAGTTCGCGTGCAGCACGTCGATCGACTTCTCGTCGACGAACGGCTTCACCAGCGGCGCCTGCGCGGGCATCCAGTTGCCGAGGAACACGTCGACCTGCCCTTTCTTCAAGCCCTGGTACGTGATCGGCACCGACAGGTTCGCGACGTCCTGCCGGTAGCCCAGCGCCTTCAGCACGACGCCGGCCATCGCGTTCGTCGCGTCGATGTCGGTCCAGCCGGGCGCCGCCATCTTCACGTCGCGACACGTCTGCGGATCGGCCGCGTGCGCGGACTGCATCGCCACCACGCACGCGGTCGCGGCGAGCGCCGTGCCGAGCCTCCGGATTGCTGCATTGCATTGTCGTTTCATGATTCGCTTCCTCCGTCGTTCGTCAATGACCGCGATGCGGTACGTTCAGCGCCCGACGCGCGGAAAGCGCGCCATCGCTTCGAGCGTGTCGAGTTCGATGTGATTGCGCATGTAGCGCTGGCTCGCATCGGTGAACGGCTGCCAGTCCCATGCCTGGATGCGGCCCTGCGTCGTCGCCGCGTAATGGAAGCGGCGCCGCCGCTGGCTCGCGCGCACCTGGGCGTCGAGTTCCGGCAGGTTCCAGCGCCGCGCGGCCTCCGTACGGAACGCGGCGAGCACGTCGGCGGCTTCGGGCAGGCCGGCGAGGTTCGTGCGCTCGCGCGGATCGTCGGCGAGGTTGTAGAGCTGGTCGGGATCGGCCGGGCAATGCACGTACTTCCAGTCGCCGCGCCGGATCATCACGACCGGCGCGACCGCCCCTTCCGCGAGGTATTCGCCCAGCGCGACGTCGTGCGCCGGCGCGCCCCGCAGATGCGGCACGAGGCTCGCGCCGTCGACCGGGTCGGGCCAGCCGCCGGCCGGCGCCGCGCCGGCCAGGTCGACGAGCGTCGGCATCAGGTCGACGTGCGACACGGGCCCGCGCACGCGCGCGGCGTCGAAGCGGCCCGGCGCGTGAACGATCAGCGGCACGCGGCAGCCGCCCTCGAAGAACGTCATCTTGTACCAGAGTCCGCGCTCGCCGAGCATGTCGCCGTGGTCGGACGTGACGATCACGATCGTGTCGTCGGCGAACCCGCATTGCTCGAGCGCGGCCAGCACGCTGCCGAATTGCGCGTCGACGTAGGACGTCGCGCCATAGTAGGCGCGGCGCGCGGCGCGGATCTGCGCGTCGGTCGGCGGCGTGCGGTCGTTTTCGCAGACGAAGCGCAGCCGCTGCGAATGCGGATCGCTTTCGGCCGCATCGAGCCGCACGGCCGGCATGTCGATCTCGTCGTCGCTGTACAGATCCCAGTATTCGCGCGTGATCGCGTACGGATCGTGCGGATGCGTCAGCGACACGACCATGCAGAACGGCCGCTCGTCATGCCCGGCCGCACGCTCGCGCGCGACGTCGTACAGCTTCTGCTTCGCCGCGAACGTGACCTCGTCGTCGAAGTCGAGCTGGTTCGTGCGCACGCACGGGCCGGCCTCGAGCACCGAGCTCATGTTGTGATACCAGCTCGGCCGCTCGGTCGGGCGGTCCCAGTCGGGCACCCAGCCGAAGTCGGCGGGATAGATGTCGGTCGTCAGCCGTTCCTCGAAGCCGTGCAGCTGGTCGGGGCCGCAGAAATGCATCTTGCCGGACAGCATCGTGCGGTAGCCGCCCGCGCGCAGGTAATGCGCGAAGGTCAGCGTTTGCGCCGGCAATTCGGCGGCGTTATCGTAGGCGCCGATACCCGACGGCAGCTTGCCGGTCAGCAGCGAGAAACGCGATGGCGCGCACAGCGGGCTCGCGCAATACGCGGCATCGAACACCACGCCTTGCGCGGCGAGCCGGTCGAGCGTCGGCGTGCGTGCGACGCGATTGCCGTAGGCCGGCAACGCGAACGGCGTCAACTGGTCGGCCATCAGGATCAGGATGTTGGGAGTCGGGTTCGTCATCGGCGGTCGTGGGGAAATCGGTGTTCGAACGGAACGGTGCGACGCTTGGGCAGCGGCGCGGCCAGCATGGCGGACGCAGCCTGAAGAAAGTGCCGCGCGCACCGGCCGCGACTGGCTAGAATCGCGGAAGAACCGGCACGGTGCCGTGCCGTCCGAAGCACTATCCCCCGCCCGAATTCGCGCGGGAAGGCGTCCGGCCCTTATGGGGCCATTAGAGAGACTTATGTCGAAATCCGAACCGTTACCGTCGATGCAGGCGCTGCGCGCGTTCGAATCGGCCGCCCGTCTCCAGAGCTTCACGGCCGCCGCGCGCGAGCTCGGCTCGACGCAGCCGGCCGTGAGCCAGCAGGTGTTCCAGCTCGAGGCGGAACTCGGCGTGCCGCTGTTCGAGCGCAGCCCGCGCGGCGTCACGCTGACGAGCGACGGCCAGTGCCTGTACGAAGCCGTGCGGGTGAGCCTCGACACGCTGCGCGGCGCCACCGCGACGCTGCGCGCGCGCCGCGAGCATGGCGCGCTCACGATCGTCACGGATTTCGGTTTCGCGACCTACTGGCTGATGCCGCGCCTCGCGGGCCTGAAGCGCGTGATGCCGGACGTCGACGTGCGGGTCGTCACGTCACAGGATTACGATGCACAGCGCGACCACGCCGACATCGCGATCCTGTTCGGCGACGGTCACTGGCCGTCGTGCACCGCCGCGCGGCTCTTTCCGGAATCCGTCACGCCGGTCTGCTCGCCCACGTTCCGCGCCGCGCATCCGCACGTCGCCCGGCCCGACCATCTGCGTGCGCTGCCGCTGCTGCACGTGCAGCCGACGCGCCCCGAACGCTGGCTGTCGTGGGCCGGCTGGTTCGACGCGCATGGCCTTGATGCGCCGGCCGCCGCGCGCGGCGTGACCTTCAACAGCTATGCGCTCGTGATCCATGCCGCGCTGCTCGGCGAGGGCGTCGCCCTCGGCTGGTCGCCGCTCGTCGACGAACTCGTCGCGTCCGGGCAGCTCGTGAAGCTCGTCGACGCGCCCGTCGTCACGTCGCGCGGCTACTTCCTCGTGCGTCCGCCGCAACGCCCCGAGCCGGACGCGACCCACGTGTTCCGGCGCTGGCTGCTGGATGCGTGCGCGCCTGCGTGAACGGTCGTCCGGCGTCCAGCGGATATTCTCTTGACGCCGGCTGGGTTGGCGATGACCGCCCCGCTTGACGCCCGCCGCCCGCGCTGGCGCGCCGATACCAGCCACACGGCGGGTTGGTTCTATCCGCGCCAGAAACGTCCTGATTTACTTGAGTCTCCCGCTACCCGCGTAGCCTGGCGCCCCGGTGCGCCGCCGCGCGGGTTTGCGCTCCATGACTCCGAGGAATTTCATGACCGCCGACTCACGCCCCGATCAATTCGTCCTGACGCTGTCGTGCCCGAGCGCGGCCGGCCAGGTCGCCGCCGTCGTCGGCTTTCTCGAGCGCCATCGCTGCTATGTCGATGCGCTGAACGTGTTCGACGACGATCTCAGCAACCGCTTCTTCGTGCGCTGCGTGTTTCATCCGACGGATGAGACGCTGCAGATCGACGCGTTGCGCCAGGAGTTCGGGCCGATCGCGACCGCGCTCGGCGGCGGCGGTGAAGGCGACACGCAATGGGCGATCCACGACGTGAACGCGCGCCCGAAAGTGCTGATCATGGTGTCGAAGCTCGAGCACTGCCTCGCCGACCTGCTGTTCCGCTGGCGGATGGGCGAGCTGAAGATGGACATCGTCGGCATCGTGTCGAACCATCCGGATTTCGAGCCGCTCGCCGTGCAGCACGGGCTGCCGTTCCGCCACTTCCCGATCACGGCCGACACCAAGGCACAGCAGGAAGCGCAATGGCTCGACTTCTTCGAATCGAGCGGCGCCGAACTCGTGATCCTCGCGCGCTACATGCAGGTGCTGTCGCAGGAAACCAGCGCGAAACTCGCGAACCGCGCGATCAATATCCATCACTCGTTCCTGCCCGGCTTCAAGGGCGCGAAGCCGTATCACCAGGCGCACGCACGCGGCGTCAAGCTGATCGGCGCGACCGCGCACTTCGTGACCGACGATCTCGACGAAGGTCCGATCATCGAGCAGGTGGTCGAACGCGTCGATCACGCGCTGCGTCCCGAACAACTGCTCGCGGTGGGCCGCGACGTCGAATGCATCACGCTTGCACGCGCGGTGAAGGCGTTCATCGAGCGCCGCGTGTTCCTGAACGGCGACCGGACGGTGGTGTTTCCGTAAGCGCATCCGTTCGGCGAGCCGCCAACAAAAAACCCGACCGGCAGCAGCCGGTCGGGTTTTTTATCGCCTGGCGTTCGACGCTTCGCGCGACGGCCCCGGGTGCGGTGTCCGGGTTCGTCGCGCGAAGTGCGTGCCGCGATCAGGGGCTTACTTCACCCACGCGAAGTAGTACGACAGCCAGATCGTCAGCGCCGCACCGATCAGCGCCGCATACGGCATCAGGTTCAGCCACATCGCGCGCTTCGGCACCTCGAGTTCCATGTCGCGCTGCATCTGCGCGGGGAAACGGCCGCGATCCTGCCAGTAGTGGCGATAGAGAAACACCGGCACGATCAGCAGCATCGCGATCAGCCCGTTGCGCAGCGTGCCTTCGCCCTGCAGGTTCGCACCCGCACCGACATAAACGAGGTTCGCGTAGCCGCAGATCGAACCGGCGACGAGCAGCCAGGTCGGGCAGCGGAACGGCCGATCCCAGTTGCCGCGATCCATCCGGTGGATCCAGCCGGACTGAAGGTTCAGGAATACGAACAGCATGTAGCAGACGTTCGAGATCGACAGCACCGTCATGTAGTCCGACATCATCAGCAACACGAGGTTGAAGCCGAGATCGGTCCACATCGCGCGCGTGGGCGAGCCGTGCTCGTTCACGTGCGACAGGTACTTCGGCAGCCAGCCGTCGACCGATGCCTGGTACAGCGTGCGCGACGAGCCCATCATCGACGTCATCACGATCAGCAGGATCGACAGCATCAGCATCACGACGACCGCATTCGCGACCCATGCGCCGCCGCCGACGATCTTCGCCATCGCGGCCGCGACGCCGGTGCCGTCGCCGATCGACGGATCGAGCATCGCCTGCGTGCCGAGCGCGCCCTGGAACGCCATCGGCACGAGCGTCATCACGACGAGACACAGCGCGCCCGACCAGAAGATCGCCTTCGCGGTGTCGCGACGTGGATCGCGGAATTCACGCGTATAGCAGACGGCCGTCTCGAAGCCGTACGACGCCCAGCCGGCCATGAACATCGCGCCGAGCGCCATCGTGACGCCCTGCCCGTTCCACGAGCCGAAGGTCGCGGTCGTGAGGTTGCCTTGAGCGTCATGGCCGAGCGGCAGCAGCGGGAGCAGGTTCGACATCGGCACGTCGCCGGTGACGAACGGCACGATGCCGACGATCAGGAGCGGCGTGAGCGACGCGATGCCGAGAATGCGCTGCGTGCGTGCCGCCTTCGACGCGCCGCTGTGCTGCAGTTTGAACGTGATGAGAAGCAGAATCGTCGCGATGATGAACGTCGCGTTGATTCGCAGCGAAAGCCCCGGCTTGATGAAGCCGAGATCCGCAACCTTGAGCTGCCAGTGCAGCACCGCCGCATCGGCGGGAAAGAGACTCGTGAGCGCATAGCTCGCCGCGAGGCCGCAGCCGAGCGCGAGCATCGGCGACCACGCGAGCCAGTTGCACCATACGGAAACCGGGGCAATCAGCTTGCTGTATCGGACCCAGCCGATCGCGCCATACACCGACGCGCCGCCCGATTTATGAGGAAATAGCCCCGATATTTCCGCATAAGTCGCGCTTTGAATCAGCCCCATCGTGATCGCGGCGATCCAGATCGCCCACGCGGGCTGGCCGATCGTCGCGCATACGCCGCCGATCGTGAACAGTACGCCTGCCGGCACACCGCTCGTCACCCAGAATGCGTCTTTCCAAGTCAGGCCACGGTGCAGCGTGTGGCCCGTCGAATCATGTGAGATGTCTGCCTCAACATCACTGGTGCGATTAGCACGCAGTCCTGCCTGACTCATCCAATTCCTCCTCTCGATCAGAGTGAGCGCTTCAGCGCTTACTCTCGTCCGATACAAAGCAGATGACTCCGCACGAGGGCGCTAGTGTAACAACTTGCGCGCATTTTTGCAGAATCGGAAAAAGAAAACCGGGATATGGCCGCATGAACTCACGATTATTTCGGATTCCTGCAAGTCATTCCCGGCGTGTTGTTTTATGATTGCGCGCGATGAATCGCCGCGGTATTACTGCACGCCTTCAGTCCACGAATTCACGCGGTCCGCATGCGCCGCGATCCATGCATCGGCGGCCGCTTCCGGCTTCGAGCCGTTCTGGATCGCGAGCATCACGCTGTCGATCTCGCCCGGCTTCCACTGGAACTTCTTCAGGAACGCGACGACCGGCTTGGCCTTCGTTTCGAGCTGCGGGTTCACGACGCTGTCGACGTGCTCCGCGCCGCCGAACACCTTCTTCGGATCCTCGAGGAAGCGCAGCTTCCACTTCGCGAACATCCAGTGCGGCGCCCAGCCGGTCACGATCACCGGCTTGTTCGCGCCGACGGAGCGCGACAGCTCGGCCGTCATCGCGCTGCCCGAGCTCGGCATCAGCGTGTAGTTCAGGCCGTAGCTCTTGATCGCTTCGTCGGTCTTGCGCATCACGCCCGCGCCCGCGTCGATGCCGACGATCCGGCCGCCGAAGCTGCCTTTCTCGGCATTCAGGTCGTCGATGCTCTTCGCCTTCACGTAGTCGGGGACGATCAGGCCGATCTTCGCGTCGGGGAAGTTCGCGCCGAGATCGACGACCTTCGCCTTGTATTCGCCCCAGTAGGAACCGTGCGTGACGGGCAGCCACGCGGACAGCGTCGCGTCGAGATCGCCGCGCGCCACGCCCTGCCACATGATCCCGGCAGCGACCGGTACGAGCTGGACCTGGTAGCCGAGCTTCTTCTCGATCACGCGGGCCGCGACGTTCGACGTCGCGACGCTGTCGTCCCAGCCTTCGACGTAGCCGATCTTCAGCGTGGGCTTCGTATCGGCGAGCGCCGACGCGCTCAGTGCCACCATCGCCGACAGTGCGCCGGTCCACAACAGTTTGCCGAACAACTTCATGGTCGATCTCCTTGAAATGCGCACCGTGCGCGTTGTCTCTCTAGGTTCTTCAACCACAATTCCGCGGTATCGTTGTTTTCCGACGGATGCTTGTCCGGACGCGACGCGTCGCGGCCGGACGAGCGATGGCTTGTTTTGACTACTTGTCGATCACCAGATCCGACAGCGGCTTGCTGCAGCACAGCAGCACCATCCCCTGATCGATCTCGCGCTGGCGGATGCCGCCGTTGTGCTTCATCTCGACCTGCCCCGACACGAGCTTCACCTTGCAGGTGCCGCACATGCCCTGCGTGCACGACGCCGGCAGCCGCACGCCCGACTGGCGCGCCGCGTCGAGCACGTGCTGCTCCGAGCCGCACGAAATCTCGCGGTTGCTCTTCGCGAAGCTGACCGTGTATTGCTTCGTCGCCGCGTCCGCACCGTCGGCGGCCGGCACGAGTTCGGCGAGCACGTCGTCGCTCGCGGTCTGCGCGAGCGTTTCGAACGAGAAGCTTTCCTCGTGATACTGCTTGCGATCGAAGCCGGCTTCGTCGAGCAGGTCGCGCACGGCCTTCATGTACGGCGCGGGACCGCACGTGAAGATCTCGCGCTCCATGAAGTCCGGTGCGATCAGCTTCAGCAGCGGCAGCGTCAGGAAGCCCGTGACGCCCGGCCAGTTGGTGCGTGCACCGACGCGCTCGACGACGAACGACGTGCGGAAGTTCGTATGGTTCGATGCGATCAGATCGAGTTCGCGCGCGAAGATGATGTCGTCCGGCGTACGTGCGCTGTGCACGAACAGGATGTCGCGATCCTCCGCGAGATCATGGTGCGCGCGGCTCATCGACATCAGCGGCGTGACGCCCGAGCCGGCCGACAGGAACAGATACTTGCGCGCCGGATGCCGCGCGCACGTGAATTCGCCGGCCGGGCCGAGCACGCGCACCGCCGCGCCCGGCTGCAGGTTGTCGTGCAGCCAGTTCGACACCTTGCCGCCCGGCACGCGCTTGACCGTGATCGAGATCGTGTGCGGCCGCGCCGGCGACGACGAGATCGTGTAGCACCGGTTGATCGTCTCGCCTTCGATGTCGAGCTCGAGCGTGATGAACTGCCCGGGCTCGAACGAGAACGCACGGCCCTGCGGCGAACGGAAGAAGAAGCTCTTCACGTCGTGGGTTTCCTGCCGCACGTGGCAGCACACCAGCGTTTCCTCGACGTCGCTCGTCCAGCGCTCGGGGAGCGCGTTCCAGAAGGCCGGGTGCGTAACCCGGCTGTCCGCCGGCTCGAAATTGGCCGCATCTCGCATCATGTGTGACTCCGCTTGCTGTTCCGCTGACTACTACGCGCCGGTTTTTTCGGCGAGCCGGCCGATGTACCAGGCCGAGAATTTTTCGACGAGACCTTCCGTGTACGGCGAATACGGGCCCGGCTCGTACGCGCTGCTGGTCGCGCCGCGCTGCGAGAACTCGACGAGCGCGCGATCCTGGTCGTTGGTCGCGTTCCACACGGCCGTCAGGTTCTTCACGTCGTAGTCGATGCCTTCCTTCGCATCCTTGTGCACGAGCCACTTGGTGCGCACGAGCGTCTTGCCGGCCGACAGCGGAATCACCGAGAACGTCACGATGTGATCGCTCATGAAGTGGTGCCACGAGTTCGGTTGCGTCCAGAACGACAGGCCGCCGAGGTCGGCCTGGTCGAACTTGCCGAGTAGCTTCTTCGATGCGACCTTCGCGTCGAGCGTCTGCGATTCGCCGTGGCGGTCGAGCGGCAGGCGCTGCGTGCGGAAGCCCGTCACGTCGAGCAGCTTTTCGATTTCGGCGGACGGCAGGCCCATTTCGGCCCACTCCTTGCCACGGCGCACGCAGGTTTCCGCGAATGCGTCCATGCCCTCGGCGTTCGCTTCGGAACGCTGATAGCCGAAGCCGTATTCGTACAGCGAGATCGTCAGCTCGGGATGGTTCGCGACGCAGTGATAGCACTCGCGGTTGTTCTCCATCGTGAGCTTCCAGTTGCCTTCCTCGATGATGTCGATCTGTGCGGCGATCTTCGTGCTCGGCAGATCGTGCGGCAGCAGATACGGCTCCATCTGGGCGCGCAGCTGCGCGAAATCGACCGGCGGCTCCTCGGCGAGGCAGATGAAGATCAGGCCCGCGAGATTCTGCACGTGCACCGACTTCAGGCTGTGCTTGCAGCGGTCGAACTTCTCGCCCATGTGCTCGGCGAACATCAGCTGACCCGTCAGGTTGTAGGTCCAGCTGTGGTACGGGCACACGATGTTGCCGACCGAGCCCTTGTCCTCGTTGCACAGACGCGCGCCGCGGTGACGGCACACGTTGTGGAACGCGCGGATTTCCATGTCGTCGTCACGCACGATCAGGATCGAGTCGCTGCCCAGTTCCACGGTCACGTAGTCGCCCGGCTCGGGAATGTCCGGTTCGACCGCGACCTGGATCCAGTGCTGGCGGAAAATCGCCTCCATGTCGAGGGCGAAGATTTCCTCGCTCGTATAGAACGGCGCCTCGAGGCTGTAACCTTCCTTGCGTCGTTCGATCAGTGCGCGAATGTCTGCCGATACTTTCATCGTTTGCTCCGGATTCCTTGCGTCCCAGTGTGGTTGCCGACAGGCATCAAAATCAGTAGTCGATGAGCTGATGCTCGCGCAAATACGCGAGGATCACTTGTGCTTTTTCGACTGAACTCCCTTCATTTACGACGTTGCCGCCGCGGCTTTCGGTCGTCGTCGCCGACAGCATCCGGGCATGCCCGGAGCGCTTCTCGGCGGCGACCAGCTTTACGGGTTTACGCTCGATCCGGCCGACCTTCCACGCGGCGGCATCGGCATCCGCGCCGGTCGACGTCAGCGCCGGGCGGATCGCGCCGGCCCGCAGCCGCGCATACGCGTAGCGCGGCGCCACGTTGGCGAGCGGATGGACCGCGACGACGGCGGGCAGCGCCGCGTCGACGCGCCGCCGCAACCCTTTCGGCAAGAATTGCCGGACCGCCGCGCGGCCGCCGTCGACCGTCACGTCGACGGCCGAGCCGACGAGCGGATAGCCGAGCGTCGCGGCAACGCGATACGGCAGCATCCCGGTGTCGTACGCGCCCTCGGCGCGTGTGCCGGTCAGCACGAGGTCGTAGCCTTCGACGCGCGCGGCGAGCGCATGCGCGGCATCGTCGCCGTCGTGACAGGCCAGCACCTCGACCTGCCGCGCACCGAGCGCGAGGTATTCAGCAAGCGCTTCATTCGCGGGGTCTCCCGCATGGAGCACGTCGAGCTGCGCGCGATGCCGCTCCGCGAGCTGACGGCCGACCTCGAGCGCGGCCGCGTCGTTGCGGCTGTAGCGCGCGGTGCCGCTGACCGGGTGCCGGCCCACGGAGACGAGCACCGCGATGCGTTGCAACTGGCGGGGGGCGTTCATGCTGCGACTCCTTCGGATTCACGTGCGCCGACCGCGGTCGGCGATTGTCCGCGCGACGCGCGTGCGGCCTGCACCTGTTCGATCAGCGCAGCGATCGTCGCCTGCGCGTCGCCCACCACTGTCAGGTTCGCGCGCTTCGCGATCGGCGCGCTGCCGTCGAGGTTGACCGCGATCACGTGACGGCAGTCCTTGATCCCCTGCAAGTGCTGCACCGCGCCCGAGATGCCGAACGCGATGTACACGCTGGCCTCGACCGTCTTGCCGGTCGCGCCCACCTGCTTGTCGCGCGTGAAGTGACCGTTGTCGACCGCGACGCGGCTCGCGCCGATCGCCGCGCCGAACGCGCCGGCGAGCCGCTCGAACGCGCCGATGTCGGACACGCCGTTGCCGGCCGACACGATGAAGTCGGCTTCCTCCAGCGCGACTTGCGCCGCGTCGATTTCCTCGAGGCCGAGATCGCGGTACGGTTGCGCCGCGTCGCGGGCCGGGCGGATGAAGTCGGCGGCCAGGCGCTCGCCGGCGCCGACGAACGGCAGTTTCGCTTCGACCGCGTTCTGCGCGAGCAGGATCACGTCGGGCAAGCCGCGCGTCGCGAACGCACAGCCGGCCTGCGCATACGCGCCGACATGCTTCGCGTCGATCTCGACCACGTGGGTCGCGACGCTCGCGCCGGCGGCCGCCGCGTAACGCCGGCCGAGATCGCCGTCGCCGGTCGCGTTGTCGGGCACGAACACGTGCTTCGGCGCGAGCGCCGCGGCACAGGCCTGCAATGCTTGCAATTCGCTTTCGGGCGCGAAGGCGCGACGGTCGAAGTCGGCCAGCTCGATCAGCTTGTCGACGCCGAGCGCCGCTGCGTCATCCTTTAGTTCACCGAACGCCAGCAGCGCGACTTCCGTCTGCGCGTCGGCGAGCACCGCGGCGGCGGCGATCGCCTGCCGTGCATGGTCGTCGAGCGCGCCGCGCTCGGTGTGCGCCACCACCAGCATCACGTGCTTCGGGTCCTGCACCGCACGGCGCGGCTTCGCGGCCGCGGTGCCATGACCGTGCGCGGACCACTGCGCGGCGCTCGCATCGGCGCTGCCTTCCTCGCCCAGCGTGATGCGCTTCAGGCCCGCGGCCGTGATGATGAACGGCCGGCGCGGATCGATTCGTTTGATCGTGTTCATCGATTCACTCCAGCGAGGCGGCAACGAGTTCGGCCACGTCGAGCACGTCGGGGCGCGGGCCCACGACGCCTTCGAGCATCGCCGTGCAGTTCGGGCATCCGACCGCGACCACATCCGCGCCGATGGCGCGCGCGTCGGCGATGCGGATGTCGGGAATACGCTGCTTGCCCGGGATGTCGGTCAGCGGCGCACCGCCGCCACCGCCGCAGCAGCGGCCGCGCATGCCGTTGCGCTCCATCTCGACGACCTGGATGCCGATCGTCTTCAGCAGCTTGCGCGGCGATTCCGTCTCGCCGTTGTAGCGGCCGAGGTAGCACGGGTCGTGATACGTGGTGCGCTTCTCGCGCAGCGCGTCGACGGCCTTCGGCGCGATCTTGCCGCTGTCAGCCAGCTCGGCGAGGTACGTCGTGTGATGCTTGACCGTCACGCGCAGCCCGAGCGCGCGGTATTCGTTGCGCAGGCTGTGCATCACGTGCGGGTCGGCCGTCACGATCTGCTTGTACGACAGCGAGCCGAGCGTGCCGATCAGGCGCTTCGCCATCTGCTGGAACGTCGCTTCGTCACCGAGGCGGCGTGCGACGTCGCCGGTGTCGGTCTCGGTCCCGCCGAGCACGGCATAGTCGACGCCCGCCTTGTTCAGCACCTTCACGAATGCGCGCAGCGTGCGCTGGTAACGCATGTCGAACGCGCCTTCACCCGCGACGAACAACACGTCGACCGGCTTGCCGGGTTGTGCGACGGGTGCGTTCAGGTCGACCGACCAGTCGTAACGCGCAGCCGTGTCGTAGCCGCCCATCGTGCCGGTCTCGCGCAGGTTCGCGAGCACTTCCTGGCCCTTGCCCGGCACCGTGCCGTGCACCAGCGTGCGGTTGCGGCGCATGTCGACGATCGCGTCGACGTGCTCGATCAGCATCGGGCACTCCTGCACGCAGGCACGGCAGGTCGTGCACGACCACAGCGTCTGCTCCTCGATCAGGCCGGACACGATCGGGCCGTTCGGCTCGCCGCGATGCTGGCCGACCGCGAGGCCTGGCGTCGGGCTGCCGGCGTACGCGGCGTCGGTGCCGCCCGCCATGCCGACGACGAGATCCTGGATCAGTTTCTTCGGGTTCAGCGGCTGGCCCGACGCGAACGCGGGGCACGCGGCTTCACACTTGCCGCACTGCACGCATGCGTCGAAGCTCAGCAGCTGGTTCCAGCGGAATTCGACCGGCTTCGCGACGCCATACTCCTCGTGCTCGATGTCCGGCAGCTTCAGCGCGGTCGGCGGCGTGGCCGTGCCGTTACCCGTGAACGAATCGCGGGTGGCGGCGAAACGCTCCTGGCGCGGGTGGAACGCAAGGTGCAGCAGGCCGGCGATCGCATGCTTCATCGGGCCGCCCTTCGCGGCGCCGACGGTCATCGTGAATGCGCCGGCGCCGATCAGCAGCGCGCAAAGCACCGCGAACGCACCCGACATCGCGCCGGTCGGCACGACCATGAACAGCACGAGGCCGAGCGCGAACGAGCCGAGCAGCCAGGGCAGCGCGTTCCACGGGCCGCGCGACAGGCGCGCCGGCACGTCCTTGGCCGCGCGGCGGCGCCAGACGAACACCACGCCGACGAGCATCGCGAGCGCCGCGAGGAAGATCAGCTTGTCGAGCCACGGCGAGTAGATCGCCAGGCCGTAGTTGACGAACACCAGCGCGAGCGCGGCGATCGCGCCGCCGGCGGTCGCGACGTGGGTCTTCGCGATGTACGGATCGCGGGCAACCACGTGGTGCAGGTCGACGAAGTAACGCTTCGGAATCGCGAACAGGTTCGCGACGCCGAACGAGCCGGGCGCCGTCGCGCGCCCGAGACGCCAGTAGGACGAGCGCTTCGCGACCGCGAACGCGAGCCCCGCCACCGACAGCCACAGCAGTGCGGTAATGAGGAAAGCCGGATTCATCTTTAGAAATCCTTGACGAGACGCAGCGAGTCGTAGATCGCACCGTGGACGTTGTGCATCGAGATGCAGTCGCCGACACGGAACAGCAGGAAGCGGCCGTTGCCCAGTTCTTCCGACAGGCACGGCTGCGGCTCGGCCGCGAACAGCGTGTGCGGATCGATCTGGCCGCGGTTCACGGACTCCGGCTTGAGCTTCCAGTACAGCTCGTCATTCGGCGACGAACCGTTCTCGATCACCACCTGGTCGACCGCGCGCTCTTCCAGCTCCTCGGTATATTCGTTGCGCAGCACGGCGATCATCTTGCCGTCTTCCTCGTACACGCGATCGAGCATGGTGTTCGGCGTCGGGATCACGCCGAGCGCATACAGGCGACGATAGAAGATCGGGAACGTCGTGCCGCCGCAATCGTCGGCCACCTTCACGTCGGGCGTCACGACCTCGACCTTCGAGCCGCGGCTCGCCATGAAGTCGGCCACGCCGGCGCCCGCATGGGTGCTCACGCCGTCGAACAGCAGCACGTTCTGCTTCGGCTCGACCTTGCCGGTCAGGATGTCCCACGAGCTGACGGCCAGCCCTTCGGCCACGCCCCAGGCCGGCACCTGCCACGTGAAGCTCGAACCGCCGGTCGCGAGCACGACGATGTCCGGCTTCTCGGCCATGATCATCTTCTCGTCGGCGGCGACGCCCAGGCGGCGATCAACGCCCAGGCGCTTCGTTTCCATGTCGAACCAGCGGATGATCCCCGACATCTGTTCGCGCTGCGGCGCCTTCGCGGCGATCATCACCTGGCCGCCCACTTCGGTGTTCTTCTCGAACAGCACCACGTCGTGGCCGCGCAGCTTCGCGACGCGTGCGGCCTCGAGCCCTGCCGGGCCCGCGCCGACCACCACCACCTTGCGCTTCGGGCCGCGCGACTTCTCGATGATGTGCGGCATCGTCGCTTCGCGCGACGTCGCGGCGTTCTGGATGCAGAGCACGTCGAGGCCGTTGTACTGGCGGTCGATGCAGTAGTTCGCGCCGACGCACTGCTTGATTTCGTCTTCCCGGCCGTCGCGGATCTTGATCACCATGTGCGGATCGGCGATCTGCGCGCGCGTCATGCCGACCAGGTCGATCATGCCGTTCGCGAGCAGGCGCTCGGCCTGGCCCGCATCGCGAATGCTCTGCGCGTGCATCACGGGAATCTTCACCACCGACTTGATGCCGGCCGCGAGGTGCACGAACGGCTCCGGCGGCAGCGCCATCGGCGGCATGCAGTTGGCGATCGTGTTGTGCGTGTCGCCGCCCGACCCGACCACGCTCAGGTAGTCGATCAGGCCCGTCTCCGACATCGCCTGCGCGATTTCCTTCAGCGCCTCGTGATCGAGACCGTCCTCGTGGAATTCGTCGCCGCACATCCGCAGGCCGACGCAGAAGTCCTTGCCGACCGCTTCGCGCACGGCCGTCAGCACCTCGATGCCGAAGCGCAGACGGTTCTCGAGGCTGCCGCCCCATTCGTCGGTGCGATGGTTCGAACGCTTGCTCCAGAACTGGTCGATCAGATGCTGGTGGGCGGCGGAGATTTCGATGCCGTCCATGCCCGCTGCCTTCACGCGCTTCGCGGCCGCCGCGAAGTCGCCGATGATGCGGCGGATTTCCTCAATCTCGATGATCTTCGCGTTACCGCGGTGCACCGGCTCGCGCACGCCCGACGGCGACATCAGATGCGGCCAGTGCTCGCCGTGGAACGACGAGCGGCGCCCCATGTGCGTCGCCTGGATCATGATCTTCGCGCCGTGCTTGTGCATCGTGTCGGCGAGACGCGTGAGCGGGTCGATGATCTTGTCGTTCGACAGGTTCACCGACTTCCACCAGCCCTGCGGGCTGTCGATCGACACGGGGCTCGAGCCGCCGCAGATCGCGAGGCCGACGCCACCCTTCGCCTTCTCTTCGTAATAGCGGATGTAGCGGTCGCCCGGCAGGCCGCCCGGCTCGGCATACACCTCCGCGTGCGCGGTGCTGACGATCCGGTTGCGCAGCGTCAGCTGGTTCAGCTGCATGGGTTTGAACAGGTGGGGATAACGCATCGCAGGCGACCTCTGGCGTTCGAATGTCTCGTGTTGCGGGTGTTGTTGTGTTGCTGTGTCGTGATGTCAGCGCATCAGTGCGCGATCGGCGACACTTCGAAGACGCAGTGGTCGTGGTGCTCGGCCGCACACTGCACTTCCTTCGATTGCGCGCGCGGCGCGCCCTTGCCTTCCGGCGTCGTGTCGTTGACCCAGTCCATCGCGCCGGCGAACCAGCCCGCGAACATGTAGCAGAGCTTGCCTTCCTTGCCCGGCTGCTGGAGCACGAACGACGAGTGGCGCAGCTCGATCTTCGCGCGCGCGCTGGCCGGATCGGCCTCGATGATCGAGAACAGGCCCCAGCCGCGTTGCGACAGGCGCTTCAGGTAGTGCTCGAACACGGCCATGCCGGTCAGCCCGTGCAGCTTCGCTTCCTTGTCGCACCAGTGGTATGCGGACTTGTAGCCGGCCTTGTAGAGGATCTCGGCATACGCCTCGACGCCGAGCGCTTCCTCGACGGCGACGTGGTTGTTCGTGAAGAAGTGGCGCGGCACGTACAGCATCGGCAGCGCGTCGGTGGTCCAGACGCCGGTATCGGGATCGACGTTGATCGGCAGTTGCGGTTGCATCGTGGTGACTCCGTGGGGAAAAAAAAGCCGCGCGGCTCGGGTCCAGGCGCGACATCGTCCGCGTGCCCGCGCGACAGGCGCCGGCACGTCCCGATTGTTCTTGTGTTGAATCGTGGGTGGCGGTTCGGTTCGGCGTGCGCTTACGCGCCCCACACGTCCTTGAACACGCGCACCCAGTTCTCGCCCATGATCTTGCGGATGCGCGATTCCTTCCAGCCGTGGCGTTCCATCGCCGCGGTCAGGTTCGGGAATTCGCCGATCGTGCGGATGCCGTCCGGGTTGATCACCTTGCCGAAGTTCGTCAGCTGGCGATAGCGGCCCTTGTCATGCGTCAGCATGTCGAAGAATTCCTTCGCGAAATCCTGCGTGAAGTCCGTGCCGATGCCGACCGCGTCTTCGCCGATCAGGTTCACGACGTAGTCGATCGCCTCGATGTAGTCGTCGATGTTCGCCTCGATACCGCGCTTCAGGAACGGCGCGAACATCGTCACGCCGACGAAGCCGCCGGCGTCGGCGATTTCCTTCAGCTGCGCGTCGCTCTTGTTGCGCGGATGTTCCTTCAGGCCCGACGGCAGGCAGTGCGAGTAGCACACCGGCTTCTTCGAGAACGCGATCGCTTCCGACGACGTGTTGCCGCCCACATGCGACAGGTCGACCATGATGCCGACGCGGTTCATCTCGGTGATCACTTCGCGGCCGAAGTCCGACAGGCCGCCGTCACGCTCGTAGCAGCCCGTGCCGACCAGGTTCTGCGTGTTGTAGCAAAGCTGCACGACGCGCACGCCCATGTCGGCGAACGCCTCGATGTAGCCGAGGTTGTCCTCGAACGCGTGTGCGTTCTGGAAGCCGAGGATGATGCCGGTCTTGCCTTCCTTCTTCGCGCGGAAGATGTCGTCGGTCGTGCGCACGAGCGTCAGCAGCTCGCCGTTCTCGCGGATCTTCTGCTTCATCACGCCGATGTTGTCGACGGTCTTGGTGAAGTTCTCCCACACCGACACCGTGCAGTTCGCGGCCGTGATGCCGCCCTTTCGCATGTCCTCGAACACCGGCTTCTCGAACTTCGAGATGTTCAGTCCGTCGATGATGATGCTGTCCTGATGCAGCGTGCTCATATCTGTCTCTCGCTCCAGTGTTGTCGGTGTCGATCAGTAAATCGGGAAGCGCTCGCACAACGCGAAGATCTCGCGGCGCACACGCTGTTCGGTTGCGTGGTCGCCTTCCGGGTTCGCGCGCAGCGCGTCGAACACTTCGAGAATCAGGCGGCCGATCTCGCGGAACTCCGCGACGCCGAAGCCGCGCGTCGTGCCGGCCGGCGTGCCGAGGCGGATGCCCGACGTGACGGTCGGCTTCTCGGTATCGAACGGAATGCCGTTCTTGTTGCAGGTGATGCCCGCACGTTCCAGCGCCTGCTCGACCGGCGCGCCCTTCAGGCCCTTCGGGCGCAGGTCGACCAGCAGCAGGTGGTTGTCGGTGCCGCCGGTGACGAGGTCCACGCCGCCCGCCTTCAGCACTTCGCCGAGCGCCTGCGCGTTCGCGAGCACGTTGTCGATGTAGGTCTTGAAGTCCGCGTGCAGCACTTCGCCGAACGCGACGGCCTTGCCGGCGATCACGTGCATCAGCGGGCCGCCCTGCAGGCCGGGGAACACGGCCGAGTTGATCTTCTTCGCGATCTCTTCGTCGTTGGTCAGCACGAAGCCGCCGCGCGGGCCGCGCAGCGTCTTGTGCGTGGTCGACGTGACGACGTGCGCGTGCTCGACCGGGTTCGCGTGGCGGCCGGCGGCGATCACGCCCGCGATGTGCGCCATGTCGACCATCAGCTTCGCGCCGACGCTGTCGGCGATCGCACGGAAGCGTGCGAAGTCCAGCGCGCGCGGGTACGCCGAGAAGCCAGCGATGATCAGGCTCGGCTTGTGCTCGTGTGCAAGCGCTTCGACCTGGTCGTAATCGATCCGCATCGTGTCGCGGTTCACACCGTATTGCACGGCGTTGAACCACTTGCCCGACAGCGCCGGCTTCGCGCCGTGCGTCAGGTGGCCGCCGGCGTCCAGCGACATGCCGAGCACCGTGTCGCCCGGCTTCGCCAGCGCGAGCATCACCGAGCCATTCGCCTGCGCGCCCGAGTGCGGCTGCACGTTCGCGTAGCCGGCGTTGAAGATCTGCTTCACGCGCTCGATCGCCAGCGCCTCCACCTCGTCCGCGAATTCGCAGCCGCCGTAGTAACGCTTGCCCGGGTAGCCTTCCGCATACTTGTTGGTCAGCACCGAACCCTGCGCCTCCAGCACCGCGCGCGACACGATGTTTTCCGACGCGATCAGCTCGACTTGCGACTGCTGGCGCTCGAGTTCCTTCAGGATGGCGCTGCGCACCGGCGCGTCGCGCTCGGCAAGGGGCTGCGAGAAGAAAGGCTGGGTGTTCGACATAGTGCGTCCGTGACGAAGAATAAAGGGCGTGTAACCGAAGCTCGAGGCCCGCCATACCTGGGTTTCCAGCGCATCCAGTGCAAGGCTGCCGACGGCTCTATTCTTGTCGTTCGGATTTTCGGCGGATTGATGAATTTAGACGCGTTCTTTGCCTTTTCCGCCATGCGCGTCCGTTTTGTACAAGTGACCGGTCGTGCTTTTTCAGATGACCCGGCAAACCGCCGCGTGTGGTTCATCCATGGACAGGCACTTCGCCGGTGCCTGCGCTGCGCGCCGAGGTGCAGCGCAGCCCGCTTACGGTGCAGTGCAGCATCCGCCTTGGGCCCATACAACGTATGGAGCTAGGGTTTAGCCGTATGGCACGCTTGTTGCGCTCGCTCACACAATACGGCAGCCCGATCCGTGCCTCTCGGGCCAAAAGCTATTAGAGATTCAAGGAACGCTCCCCATGTCCCCCGACCGCACAGCGTCGCTGTCCCACTTCGCGTTCATGCCCTTACCGGACTTCACGATGATCGCGTTCACCAATGCGATCGAGGTGCTTCGGATGGCGAACTACCTGAGCGGCCAGCCGCTCTATCGCTGGTCGATCATCAGCCCGGACGGCGGCCCGGTCACGGCGAGCAACGGCCTCACGGTCGACACGGGACCGGCCGAATGCGTGGGGCAGCCGGATATCGTATTCGTGTGCGGCGGTGTCGACGTGCAACGCGCGACCACGCCGGCCCATCTGTCGACGCTGCGCCGCTTCGCGCGCATGGGGCTGCCGCTCGGCAGCCTGTGCACGGGCACCTATGCGCTCGCGAAGTCGGGGCTGCTCGCGGGCTATGCGTGCGCGATCCACTGGGAAAACATGTCGGCGCTGAAGGAAGAGTTTCCGGACACGCGCTTCCTGAAGGAACTGTTCGTGGTCGACCGCGACCGTATCACGTGCACGGGCGGCGTCGCGCCGCTCGACATGATGCTGAACCTGATCGCCGCGCGCGTGGGCACCGCGCGCGTCACGCAGATCGCCGAGCAGTTCATCGTCGAACACGTGCGCGACACGAGCGCGCAACAGCGGATGCCGCTCGTCGCGCGGCTCGGCTCGGCGAACAAGTCGCTGTTCGAGGTGATCTCGCTGATGGAGAACAACATCGAGGAGCCGCTGTCGCGCGAGGAACTCGCACGACTCGCGAACATGTCGCAGCGCCAGCTGCAGCGTCTGTTCCGCGAGCATCTCGGGATGACGCCCACGCACTATTACCTGACGCTGCGGCTGCGCCGCGCACGCGAGTTGCTGCTGCAGACCGACATGTCGATCATGCACATCACGATGGCGTGCGGCTTCCAGTCGGCCTGCCACTTCAGCAAGAGCTATCGCGATGCGTTCGGCGTCGCGCCGACGCGCGAGCGCCGCAAGCAGGTCGCACCGCTCGCGCAGGGCGCGGCGGCTACCGCACCGGCATTTCCGGCTCATCTGATTCATGCGTGACGCGGGCGCGGCGCGATAAAAAAGGCGGCCTCGAAGGCCGCCTTTTTGCTGGTGCTTACGATCCCCACACCTGCATTTCGTCGAGCGAGTAACCCCACTGCGTCGCCCGCTTCGTGCCGAGCATCCGCACGTAGCGGCCCTGCGCGTTCAGGTTCGGCAGCGTGACGTGACCGTACGACACGCCGTTGTTCGTCGAGTAGACCGTCGTCCAGTTCGCGTTGTCGGTCGACGTCTGGATCTGGTAGACGAGCGCGCCCGCGTCCCAGTAGAGATCGACGCTGCTGATCTTCTTCACCGCGCCGAGATCGACGGAGATCCATTGCGGATCGACACCCGCGCCTTCCGGCGAATCCCAGCGCGTGCTCGTCGTGTTGCCGTCGAACGCCTTGTCCGGCGTCAGCGATGCGTTGTAGCTCGCCGACGCGGCGGCCGGACGACCTTGCGACAGCAGCGTCGGCTGCGCGACGGCCGGGCCACCGTAGTAGCTCGAGCCGAGCTTCGCCTTGGTCGTGTCCGCGTTCACGCCGAACTGCGACAGGCTCCAGCGCTGGCCGGTCGTCACGTCGCCCACGTAGAGTTGGTACCCACCCGCCGTCGTCGACGAGAAGAACACGTAGTTCGTGCCGCTCACCGGCGCCGGGTCGGAGTTGTTGCTCATGCAGTCGTTGAGCGCCAACTGGTTCGGCGTCGACGCCGGGTCCGCCGTCTTTACGTAGATCTGGTCGGCGCCACCGCTGTCTTTCCAGCGCGCGTAGAACACCATGCCGTCCGCACGCACGATCGGGTAATACGTCTGCAGCCCGGCCGGCTGATCAAACACCGTCGTCGTGCCGGTCGCGATCGTGCGCTTCATCAGCCCCATGTTCGAGCCGGTACCCGTCGCGTAGTAGACGGCGCTTGCGTCCGGCGCGAGGAACGGCATCGAATATTCGGCGCCGGCCGGTGCGTTGGTCAGGCTCACGACCGACGTGAACACCGGGCCCGCGCTCGTGTACGACAGCGTGCCCTGCTTCACGTCGCCGTTCTGCTTGAACACGAGCGTCTTGCCGTCGGCGCTGAACTTCGGATCCTCGTTGCGTGTCGCGCCCGTGCTGTGCGTCAGGTTGACCGGCGGCGTGCCGGCGCCGAGCTGCAGCATGAACACGTTCCAGGCGCCATTGCTGATGCCCATGAACGCAAGCCACTTGCCGTCGGGGCTGAACACGCCGTTCATCGGATCGGTGATGCCCCAGCTGCTCTTGCTCAACTGCGTGAGCGTGCGGGCCGAAAAGTCGTACAGGAACAGCTGGCTCGTACCGTCGCCGTACTTCACGTAGCTGTGATAGACGAGCTTGCCGGTCAGTGCGGCGGGAAACGTCGCATTGGATTGAGTCGGGGGATAGTTGATGCAGGCCGCTTCGGCGGCGCCGCCAGACAGGTTGAGTGCGACGCCGGCCACGAGGCCCGCGACGAGGAACTTCGATTTCACGCTGGTTGCTTCCGGGTAAGGTAAGGGCGGTGCGGACCCGGTCCCGCACACGGTGCGCGGGCGTGACGGATCCGCCGTCGGGGAGCGTGAACACCGTATCGATCACGCGTCGGGAATAAGGCTTGCGAAGAATGCCGGTTCGCTGGTCTGAAGAAAAGGATCAGAATCGGTCGAAAACGTGCGTATCAGCAAGTTGCGGGTGAACTCGCGGATGAACGATTGGGGGCGGGATTGAACGCGGCGGACGCCGTGCTACTCTTTTTTCAGCGACGGCCGTGAACGGCCGGAGGCCAGGCATGAAGCGATATGCGGTGCTCGCGCAGACGATTGCCGATTCGATCCGGCGCGGCGATTTGCCGGCAGGTGCACGCATCCCGACCGTGCGCTCGGCGTGCCGCGCCTATCGTGTCAGTCCTTCCACCGTGTTTCGCGCGTACTACGCGCTCGAAAGCGAGGGCCTGATCGTCGCGCGCGCGCGTTCCGGCTATTTCGTTGCGAACCTCGATGACAGGCGCGTGCGCGCGGGTCACGACACACCGCGCAAACCGGCCGCGACGCAGACCGGCGACGACGATGCGCTGTTCCAGCTGATCGACTCCCTCAAGCGCGACGACATCGTGCCGCTGGGTTCCGCATTCGCCAGCTATTCGCTGTTTCCGATGAGCAGCCTGTGGCGATACGCGGCGACGGCCGCCCGCAACATGGACCGCGCGAAACTGCTGGCCGGCTTGCCGCCCGGCAACGAAGCGCTGCGCCGCCAGATCGCGTTGCGGTACCTGAACGCGGGCGCGTCGTTGCCGATGGAAGAAATCGTCATCACGACCGGCGCGGCGGAAGCGCTGACGCTGAGCCTGCAGGCGCTCACGCGCCCCGGCGACATCGTCGCGATCGAACGCCCTGCCTTCCCCGCTGTGCTGCAGGCCGTGCAGCGGCTGCATCTGAAGGCCATCGAGATTCCGGTGGACCCACGCACCGGCCTCGATCTCGACTCACTCGCCGAAGCACTCGACACGCATCCGGTGCGCGCGTGCTGGTTCATGACCTCGTTTCACAATCCGACCGGCGCGACGCTGCCCGACGAGCGCAAGCGCGCGCTGATCGAACTGCTCGCATCGCATCAGGTGCCGCTGATCGAAGACGACGTGTTCGGAGAACTACATTTCGGCCCGACGCCCACGCGGCCCGCGAAGCTGTACGACGACAACGGGCTCGTGCTGCATTGCGGTTCGTTCTCGAAGTGCCTCGCCCCCGGGTTCCGGGTCGGCTGGGTCGCGGCCGGACGTTACGTGAAGCAGATCAGGCAAGTGAAGAACGCAAGCGCGCCCGCGGCCGACGTGCCTGCGCAGATGGCCGTGTCCAGTTACCTGCGCAACGGCGCGTACGACCGCTTCCTGCGCAGGCTCCGGCGCAACCTGGCCGCGCACCAGGCGCAGATGCTCGCGGCCGTTCGCGCGTATTTCCCGGCCGACACGGAGGTGTATGCCCCGCGCGGCGGATATTTCCTGTGGATCGAATTGCCGCCGCACGTGGATGCGATGCAGTTGTTCGGCGACGCGATGGAGAACGGGGTCAGCCTTGCGCCCGGGCCGATCTTTTCGATGACGGGCGCCTTTCACCGCTACGTCCGGCTGAACTATGGCCGACCGTGGACCCCTGCCGTCGAGGACGCGATGCAGACCATCGGAACGCTCGCGGGGCGGCAACAGCAAACGAGGTAGCAACGATCATGCAAGTCCTGCCCAACCGGAAAGTCCGCACGCGCGACACGCTGCGCGGCGCACTGAACCTGCGTGCCGAGCCGCGCGCCGCCGTCAGCCAGCGCTGCCGGCAGTGCGGCTTCATGGCGTTCCGCGCAAGCGAGCAGTGCCCCGTCTGCGGACTGGGAGGCTGGCCGTTCGCGCCGCTGCACCAATCGAGCGACGATGCGCCCGCCGCGCAGGCCACGCCCCCGCACGAGGTGCAGCCCGTCCCGACGTGGTCGTCGCGCGTCGCGGCCGCGGTGCGCGGCGCGGCGGTCCAGCGGCCGAGCGCGTCGAGCGCGCCGCTGCTGAGCATCCTGACCCTCGTGATGCTGGTCGGCGGCTATGTGACGTACGACCGGACGTGCCGGGCGGATCCCGTCTGTCGCGGACCGGGCGCATCGCGCCCGGTGACGGCCTACGCCAGTCTGCATGCGGCCGATGCGCCGACGTTGCCGGTCGGGCCCGCGCCCGCACCCGCGGCCGCGCCCGTCCAGGCATTTCATCCGGCCGAGCGCGCGGCAGTCGATACCGCTCGGCTCGCCGACGCCAACGTCGACACCGACGCCGATCGGTCGAGCAAGGCCGCCCAGCCCGGCAACGCGGGCACGCCCCGACACGCGGCAGGACGCCCGACGACGACGCTCGCGCGGCACGCGCCGTCGGTTCACGGACCGAACGGCGCGCGCGGCGGCGGCGTTCGCGTCGCCGACTGGAAAGGCGGCGCCGCCGCGACGCGACGCGGGCACGCGATACGCCACGTGGGCGTGCATACGCGTCATGGTCGACGAACCATGGCGAGCGGAGCCGAATTGGCGATGGTCTATCGCGGGCATTGAGCGCGCGGCGCATCGCGGCCGCAGCCACGCCCACAGCGAAAAACGGGCGGCACCGTCTCCGGTACCGCCCGCTTCATGCGCATCGTTCGTGCGTCAGGCCGCCAGCAAGCCGTGCGGATCGATCACGAATTTGCGCGGCGCGCCGCCGTCGAACTTCTTGTAGCCTTCCGGCGCCTGGTCGAGCGAGATCACCTCGACGTTGACGATCTTCGCGATCGGCAGACGGTCGAACAGGATTGCCTGCATCAGGTTGCGGTTGTACTTGAGCACTGGCGTCTGGCCCGTGAAGAACGAGTGCGACTTCGCCCAGCCGAGGCCGAAGCGGATGCTCAGGCTGCCGTGCTGCGCGGCCTTGTCCTTCGCGCCCGGATCGTCCGTCACGTACAGGCCCGGGATGCCGATCGCGCCGGCCGGCCGCGTGATTTCCATCAGCGAGTTCAGCACCGTCGCGGGCGCTTCCTCGGAATGGCCCGACGAACCGTGGCCGTGCGCCTCGAAGCCGACGCAGTCGACCGCGCAGTCGATCTCCGGCACACCGAGGATCTGCTCGATCTGCTCGCCGAGCGACGCGTCCTTCGACAGGTCGACCGTCTCGAAGCCCATCGCCCGCGCGTGCGCGAGGCGTTCCGCGTTCATGTCGCCGACGATCGTCACCGCCGCGCCGAGCAGGCGCGCCGACGCGGCCGCCGCCATGCCGACCGGGCCCGCGCCCGCGATGTAGACCGTCGAGCCCGGCTTCACGCCCGCGCTCACCGCGCCGTGATAACCGGTCGGCAGAATGTCGGACAGGCAGGTCAGGTCGCGAATCTTCGCCATCGCCTGGTCGCGGTCCGGGAATTTCAGCAGGTTGAAGTCCGCGTACGGCACGAGCACGTACTCGGCCTGGCCGCCGATCCAGCCGCCCATGTCGACGTAGCCGTAAGCACCGCCGGCACGCGACGGGTTCACGTTCAGGCACACGCCCGTATGCGTGTCCTTGCACATCGCGCAGCGGCCGCATGCGACGTTGAACGGCACCGACACGAGATCGCCGATCTTCAGCGTCTCGACGTCGCGGCCCACCTCAACCACTTCGCCCGTGATCTCGTGACCGAGCACGAGGCCGATCGGCGCGGTCGTGCGGCCGCGCACCATGTGCTGGTCGGAACCGCAGATGTTCGTGCTCACCACTTTCAGGATCACGCCGTGGCCGATCGCGCGGCCGGTCGGATCGACCATCTTCGGATAATCGATCTTCTGAACTTCGACCTTGCCCGGCCCAAGATAGACGACACCTCGATTGCTGCTCATCGTATTGTCTCCATGTCTCGTTGGATGGCGCTGCTGTGCGCCGGCAGATGCGGTGCTACGCAACGTGCTGTTCGAGAGTAGTCCCGGAGGTGGGGGCCCCGATGTCTCAAACGCGACATGCGTTTGAACGGTGCCGACATCGATGGCGGAAATGCGAAAGTCGGGTCAGGGAGAACGGCCGGAGGGCGGGATCGTGGAAAGCACGGAACGCGTGAGCGCGCGCCCCGGCCGGCGCGCCCGGCCGGTCGGGCGCGCCGGTCGGTCTCGCGTTAGCCGCCCTGATTCTCGCGGATGATCGCGGCTGCCGCCGCTTCCGCGTCGCTCGCCACCCCGTCGTGCACGCGCGTGCTGACGGCCGGCGTCGGCGGCTCGCTGTCGAGCGTATGGCCGTCGCGGTTGCGCGTATCGACCGTCGCGCGCATCGACAGCCCGACCCGCAGCGGATGCGCGGCCAGATCGCGGGGATCAATCGCGATCACGACCGGCACGCGCTGCACGACCTTGATCCAGTTGCCTGCCGCGTTCTGCGAGGGCAGCATCGAGAACGCGCTGCCGGTGCCGGCCGAGAAGCCCTGCACGCGGCCGCGATAGGTCACGCGCGAGCCGTAGAGATCCGATACGACCTCGACCGGCTGCCCGATGCGCATGTGGCGGATCTGCCCTTCCTTGAAATTCGCCTCGATCCACAACCGATTGAGCTGCACGATCGACATCAGCGGCACGCCGGGCCCGACCTGCTGGCCGACCTGCACCGAACGCTGGCCGATCGTGCCGTCGACCGGCGCGACGATCGTCGTGCGCTTCAGGTTCCGGTACGCGAGCTTGAACTGCGCGGCCGCCTGCACGACGGACGGGCTTTCGTCGACGGGCAATCTGGTGCCGAGCGCGCGCGCCGCATCGAGCTGCGCCTGTGCGGCCGCGAGATTGGCCTGCGCACCGGCGACCGCCGCGCGCGCGCGCGCCAGTTCCTCGGGCGCGACGATCTCGACCGACGCGCCCGAACGCGCGGCGAGCGCGCGCTGCGCGAGCGACAGGTCGGCCTGGCGCGCGTTCACGGCTTCGACGTACATCGTGTTCGAGATCTTCGCGTTCGCGACCTGCCTCACGGCCTGCACGAGTTGCGCCTTCGCCTGCGCGAACGCGACGGACGCCTCGGTGTCGTCGAGCCTCGCCAGCGTCTGCCCGGCGCGCACGGCCTGCGTATCGGCGACCAGCACGTCGGTCACCGCGCCCGGAATCTGCGCGGCAACCTGCACGATGCTGCCCGCGACATACGCGTCGTCGGTGTCTTCGTCATAGCGGTCGCGCAACAGCCAGAACGCGATCCAGACGAGCGCGGCCAGCAGCACGACCGCGAAAAACAGCATGAAGCGCTTGCGGCGTGTCGCCCGGCGCGCGTCGAGTGCGGGATCGTTCAGGGCAGCCGGCTGCGCGGCGGTATGAAGGTTGTCGTGGTGCATCAGTCGCTTTGCGTAACGATCAGGCGGTCATGCTGGAACAGGGGGATCGGCGCTGGATTCGCCGCCGCCGTGCGAGAGGAAACGGAAGCGCCGCGAGGCGTGGCGCCGATGGCCGGCGTGCGCGCTGCGTCGTCGCGTCGTGCGGCCGCCGCATTCGATGCAGCGACGACCTGCGGGGCGGCCAAGCTCTGCGCACGCGCATCGGCCGACGGCCCCGGCACCGACTGGCTCGCGGTCGCGGCGGCGGGCGAAGTGCCACGCTTCGCCGCCCCGCCACGCGCCCGATGCCCGGTCGGCGCCGGCGCGACCGTCGCGCCCGCGTCGAACCCGCCGCCCAGCGCGCCGATCAATCCGACACGCAGCGTCCGCTGCCGGCCGAGCAACGCGATCATCTGTGCGCGCTCATCGATCAGCGTGAGATCCGCGACATCCACGTCCTTCTGCATCAGCACGCCGCGCCGATGACGGTCGGTCGCAATCTCCACGATCTTTTGCGCGGCCGCGACCGCGTCCTGCTGCTGCGCGACGAGCGTCTGCGACGTACGAAGAGACGTGACGATCTGCGCGACCTGACCAAGCGCGTCGTCGACGGTCTTGTTGTACAGCCCGATCGCGACGTCGGCCTGCGCGACGTCCGCGCCGAGCTTCGCCTTCAGACGACCGCGATCGAACACCGGCAGCGAGATCGCCGGGCCGACGGACGCGCCGAGCGCGTCGCGCGAGAACAGCGACGCGGGCGTCAGCGCGAACACGCCGCCGAGCGCGACGAGGTTCACGTCCGGATAGAACTGCGCGCGCGTCGAATCGGCATTCGCGAACGCGGCTTCGACACGCAGCCGCGCGGCGACGATGTCGGGCCGACGGCCCAGCAGATCGGCCGGCAGCCGCGCGGGCAGCGCGCCGCCGGCCAATGCGCCGACGCGTGGCCGTTGCAGCGCGAGCCCGCGCTCCGGGCCGCGGCCCGACAGCACACCGAGCTGCAGTTGCGCGAGCTTGATCTGCTCGTCGTTCAGCGCGATCTGCGCGAGCAGCTTGCTGCGCTTGATCGATGCGTCGCTCGCGTCGTACGCGTTGTCGAGCCCGCGCGCGGTACGCTCGCGCAGCACGGTCGTCACGCGCTGACTGACCTTCAGCTTCTGCTGCAGCAGATCCTGCGTCGCGTACGCCTGGTCGAGCTGGCAGTACACGGTGACGATCGCGACCGCCAGCGTGAGCCGCACCTGCTCGGCCTCGACCCGAGCCGCTTCACGCAGCGACATCAGGCTCTTCGTCGCCGCGCGGTTCTTGCCCCACAGGTCGAGCTGGTAGTTGAGCCCGACGAACACCGACGACGGCGATACGTTCGGATCGCCAAATATCTCGACCGGCACGCGATAGCCGCCGACCGACACGTTGGCGACGTCGTCGCCCGGCTTCGGCATCCGCGCGCGGCTGACCGTTGCGCCGGCCGTGCCCGTCAGCCCCGTCAGCGAATCGAACTGATGAAGCTGCGCCTGCGCGATCCGCAGCCGCGCCTGCGCGACCTGCAGGTCGGGGTTGTTTTGCGATGCCTCGGCGACCAGCGCGTCAAGCTGCGGGTCCTGCAGCTGCTTCACCCAGTCGGGTGCGGGCCATGCACCGTCCACGCCGGGGCCGGCCGTGCGCGCGAGCGCATCGTCGGCCGGCGCGCGCAACGACAGCGACGGCAGGAAGCCCGTCGGCACGCATCCGCCCAATGCCATCGCCACCGCCGCGGCTCCGATCAACGCACCGCCCTTCACGCTACGCGCCCGCTCAGCCGCATTTTCTTTCACACGCCGCATCGCTTCCCTCACCCTTGCTGGACGCGCTGCGCCCGTGCGGCCAGACGCGGCCGCGTGCGCTCGAGCGGACCGAGCCGGCCGAACAGGCCGTCCGCGATACCGAACAGGATGCCGGCGAGCTTGTCGCGCTTGTCGCGCTCGACGAGCGCGATCTGCACGACCTGCCACACGGTCAGCAGGTTCGGCACGATCGCCACCGGAAAGCGCAGCCCGTACTGCATCCCGAGCTGCACCGCATTGCGCGCGCTGTAGTAGCGCCGTTGCCACGAGTGATTCATCGACGTCATTTCGAAAGGGCCGAACGCGTGACGCCGTTTCGCGCCGATCCGGTGCGGCAGCACCAGCGACGGCACGACGTAGAGCGGCACGTTGCGCGCGAGCGCGCGGAAGCTGTACTCGGTGTCGACGTGATCGATGAACAGCGTCTCGTCGAAGCGGCCGAGCACGTCGAACGCGGCGCGCGACACGACGCAGCCCGACGAGATCAGGAACGCGCAGCGCTGCAACTGCGCGTCGGGATCGACGCGCAGCCGGCGCAATGCGATCCCGTTGGTCGCCAGCTCGGGCAGGAAGCTGCGCGCGTTCTCGTCGAAGATGCGCGGGCCGGCGAGGAACGCGCGCCCCGCGAGCCCCGCGCACGCGTCGCGCATCGTCGCGAAGTAATCGGTCGGCACCGACGAATCCTGGTCGAACAACGCGACCGCATCGACGTTGTCGCGAAACAGCGCCGCGAGCCCCGCGTTGTATGCGCCCGCGATACCGCCGCGATTGCCGTGATGCAGCAGCGCGATGCCGTCGCGCGCGCATGCTTCGCTTGCGCGTGCGTCCGGCTGCGGCGTGTTGTCGACGACGAGCAGCGCGTCGCACGCATGCCGCCACGCGCCGAGCGCCGCGAGCTGCGCGTCGGTCGGGTGATACAGGATCACGAGTGCGCCGAGTGTCGTCATGTCGCTCTCCTCAATGTCCGAACGAAGCCGCCGCGCCGCGCTTCGGCCGCGTGAGCCACATCATCGCGGCGAGCACGAGGCAGGTCATGCTCGCCATCCAGAACATGTCGCCCGTCGCCATCATGTACGCCTGCTGCATCACGACCTGGTGCAGCGTGGATAGCTCGCGCACGCCGTCCACGCCCATCGCGTTCAGCGTGTGCACGAAGCGCTGCGTGTTCGCCGATGCGTGCGTGACCGATTGCGACACGACGTCGTAGTGATAGGTCGCACGGTTGTCCCACAGCGTCACGCTCATCGCGGTGCCGAATGCGGCCGACAGCGTGCGCAGGAAGTTCGACAGGCTCGACGCGGCCGCGAGCCGGTCGTCCGGAATGCGCGACAGCGTCGCGGCGGTCAGCGGAATGAAGAAACACGGCAGCCCGATCCCCTGAATCAGCCCGGGCGCGGCGATCTGCGCGAACGTCATCTTCAGCGTGAAATGCGCGTCCCATGCGAGCACGGCCGCGAACACGAGGAAGCCGAAGGTCGCGAGCACGCGCGCGTCGAAGCGGTGCGCGTGCAGGCCGACGAGGATCGAGAACACGAGCGCGAGCACGCCGAGCGACGCGGTGGCGAGCCCCGCGTGGAACGCGTTGTAACCCATCACCGCCTGCATCCACAGCGGGAACACGACGCCCACCACCGAGAAACTCATCATGCCGAGCGAGATGATCAGGACACAGAACGAGAACGTGCGGTCGCGAAACAGGCTCAGGTCGACGACCGGATGGGCCTCGCCGGCCTCCCAGATCAGCAGCGACACGATCGCGAGCCCCGCGACCACCGCGAGCGTGACGATCAGCGGCGAACCGAACCAGCCCTTGTCGTGGCCGAGATCGAGCATCGCCTGCAGCGAACCGACGCCGATCACGAGCAGCACGATGCCCGGCACGTCGATCGGGCCGGCCGCGCCGCGTTGCGCGTCGGGGCGCAGCATCGCGGTGCAGACCGCGAACGAGAACAGCCCGATCGGCAAATTGATCAGGAAGATCCACGGCCACGAGAAGCTGTCGACGATCCAGCCGCCGACCACCGGCCCGAAGATCGGCGCGAGCAGCACCGTCATCGCCCATAGCGCGAGCGCGACGGTGCGCTTGTCCGGCGGGAACGTGCGCAGCAGGATCGTCTGCGACAACGGCACCATCGGCCCGGAGCACAGCCCCTGGAGCGCGCGGCAGACCACCAGCACGTGCAGGTCGCGCGCGAGGCCGCACAGCAGCGACGTCAGCGTGAACAGCAGCACCGCGCCGACGAACAACCGCAGCTCGCCGACGCGCCGCGCGAGCCAGCCGGTCAGCGGCACCGCGATCGCGGCCGCGACCGAATACGAACTGATCACCCACGTGCCCTGGCTGTTCGAGACGCCGAGACTGCCGGAGATCGCGGGCACCGCGACGTTGGTGACGGTCGAGTCGAGCACTTCGATGAAGGTCGCGAGCGACAGCGCGAACGTCAGCAGCGCGAGCCGCGCGCCGCGCACCGGCGGCGCAACGGGTGCGGGTTCGCTCGCGTCGAAGGCGGCGGGTGTGTCCCGAAGCGGCGATGCCGTGCTCATGTGCCCGCCATCGCGACAACGGGCCGCGAGATCGCGCGCTCGTGGCTCGGCGCGAAGCGCTCGATGTAATCGGCAGCCGTTTCGCAGCCGTCCGGCGCCGCGTTGATCAGCGCACGCGTGCGTTCGGCATGCACGGAGAATTCGGGTTCATCCAGCACGCGCGCGAGCGCCGCACCGAGACGCACGCCGTCGACCGCACCGTCGACGCGCACGCCGGCGCCGCTGGCCGCGACGCGCTGCGCGTTGTCGAACTGATCGTGCGCGAACGGCGTCACGACCTGCGGAATTCCGGCTTCGAACGCGAGCGCCGCGGTGCCGATCCCACCGTGATGCACGAGTGCGCGGCAACGCGGCAGCAGCGTGCGCATCGGCACGAAGCGGCGCACCAGCAGCCGGTCGCCGTCCGGTGCCACATCGTGCGGGCTCAACAGGATGCCGCGCGCGCCGGTGGCATGCAGCGCGCCCGCGACCGCGCGCGCATATGCGGCGTGATCGACCAGCGTCGACCCTGCAGTGAAGACCACGGGCGGCTCGCCGGCGGCAAGAAACGCGTCGAGCGCCCGATCGTCGTCGGGTGTCGCGATGTCGTTGAACAACGGAAAGCCGCTTTGCAGAACGCCAGCAGGCCAGTCGCGCTGCGCCGGGGCGAACCAGTCGGGAAACAGGCACAGCACGCCGTCGGTCGAATGCAGCCAGCGTCCGAGCACGCGCCGTGCGGGCGCAAGACCGAGGTCGCGGCGCACCGCGTTGAGCGCCGGTCCGCACACGCGGTCGAGCACCTGTCGCTCGATCAGCGTCATCAGCGCCGCCTTCACCGGCAGCGGCCAGCGCGCGGGGATCGTCAGGCGCGGATGCGTCGGCGGCACGTGCGCGGACAGCAGTGTCGACGGCGACACCTGCACCGACACATACGGCGTGCCGTGCAACTCCTGCATGAAGCGCGCGGAAAACGCCCACAACGTGCCGACCAGCACGGTGTCGCGATCGGTCAGCGCGCGCAGCGTGTCGTAGTGCGGGCGCAGCACCGGCGCGATCACCTGCCACAGCGTGCGGAACGACGTGCGCGGATCCCACAGCGCCGGGTTCGCCATCGCGGCCTCGTACTCGGCCGCCGTGCCGACCGGTACGAACGTGAAGCCGCAACGGCGCGCGGCCGCCGCGAACGGCGGATGCGTGCAGAACACGACGTCGTGGCCACGCAGCGCGAGCGCACGCGCGACGCCGAGCAGCGGATGCACGTCGCCCGCCGAGCCGATCGCGGTCACGATCACCTTCGCCATCGCGCGCCTCGCGGGGGTCAGTAGAAGCCGGGGATCAGCGCCGCGACCTCGCGGCGATACTGCGTGTACGCCGGCCCGAAATGACCGGTGAGCCAGCTCTCCTCGACGCGCACCTTGTACGCGAGCGATGCGAACACGAGCGCGACGCCGAGCGCGCCGCGCCACTCGCCGCCGATCAGCGCGGCGCCGACCAGCGCGATCAGGCAGCCGGTGTAGATCGGATGGCGCACGAGGCCGTACGGACCGGTGCGGACGAGTTCGTGGTTTTCCTTCAGCGTGACGGACACGCTCCAGTTCGTGCCGAGATGCAGCCGCGCCCACACGGAGAACAGCAGCCCCGCGACGAGCACCGCGAGCCCGCATTGCGCCTGCAGGCCGAAGCGCTGCCAGTCGGGCACGAGTGCCTGCCACGACGGATCGGGCAGGATGATCAGCGCGCCGCCGACGATCAGCGGAATCGACTGCAGCGTGCGCGAGCGCGACGCCTCCTTGCGCACGGTCGTCTTCACGGCCTGCGACGTCATGATCCAATAAGCGAGCCACGCGGCCCAGGGAACGACGATGGCGATGGTCTGAACGATATTCACGGCTGGCCTGCCTCGTGTGGAAGAGAATTCGGATGCGCCCGGTGTGCCCGGTGCGCGACGTGCTGCGTCATGACGACAGCGCCGGCATCGGCTCGGACACGCATGCGTGCGCGGCGCCGAGCGCGATGCTCGCAGCGACGGGCGGCGTGTCGCAGAAGAAGTCGAGCAGCGCCGCGCGCGTGGTTTCGCGCTGCGCGCGGCCTTCGATGTCGAGGAAATGGCCGGCATCGGGAATCGTCGCGAAGCGCGCGCGCGGCACGTGCGCGGCGAGTTGGCGGACATCGGCCGGCGTCGTATATTCGTCGCGCTCGCCGTTCAGGAACAGCAGCTCGCAGCCGATGTTCGAGAACTCGCTCAGGTAGCGCTCCGGCTGCAGCGACAGGATCTGGTCGACGTGGAACGCGACCTGGTCCTGCTCGTCGCGCGGCAGGCGCGTCAGATAGCGGTAGTTGTACAGCTTCATGATGCGCGGCAGGTAGCGGCCGACCGTATCGTTCAGCAACTGCGCGGCCTTCAGGTTCTCGCCCGCGGCGATGTGGTCGCGTGCGCGCGTCACGTAGTCGACCATCGCGTCGTTCAGGAACGGCGAGAACGAGCAGATCGCCGCGCGCCGCACGCTCGGGCAGCCGCGCGCGAGTGCGAACAGCGACGCGACGCCGCCCCACGACACCGATACGAGGAACGCCGGCGCGAAGCGCTCGACCAGATGCTGGAGGATCGCGGCCTCGTCGTCCTTGGTCAGGATGAAGCAGCCGGGGTTGTGCTGGCGCGACTGCCCCGCATACGGCAGGTCGAAGCAGATCGTGTTCATCCGCTCGCCGAGATACTGGACGGTCTGCCCGAACGATGCGGTCGTTGCGAGCGCGCCGTTGACTAGCATCGCCGTGTCGAACGACGGATCGAACACGTTCCGTTCGACGTAGACCTTCAGACCATTCGGTAGCGGGACCACGTGTTTTTCGGTCGGCATCGTCGTTCTCCGGTGGATGCGGCGTCTCGGCGTCGCGGCATGCTGCAGGTGCGCAATGGCGGGCACCGGCCCTGTCGCGGTCGTTGGCCGCGCCCATTGCCGACGCACCGCGGGAAAACCCGCGGCGTCGATTAATTCCTTTTGGTTCGGCGCCATACTAATACGGGCAATATTGCTTACTCAAGTCATTCCAACGATCCCCTCTACTCCATCTGGAAATACGCCCGGTTCAAATATTTTTGTCATTTTTTATGGTAGACGGAATCGATCACGGATTGACGGCAATCGTTTACGGCCAAGCCGACGAACGATCTCAAATCCATCATATTTCCCTTAAATTCAATGATATATGCAGTTTAAATCGATTGATTGAAACGAATTCCAGGAAATTCCTTATGACGGCACCCGAGATCAGAATTTTTTGATTTCCTAAAATCTCACATAGCTCGACATTCTTTCGACGTGTAATAAATCGAATCAGGAAACTTTCCCAACCATTGCGTCATCTTTTCGGAAATCGTTTTAAACAAACTTCAATTTATTTAACCTCCTTTCAGTTCGTTTTTCCGCACCTGCACAATCGTCGCAGCAGCATCTGCCCCTCAAGCCGATCACGCGATTTCCCGTCGGACCCCTATTTTTTGTTGATTGAACGTTCAATAAAAAACCGCTAAGCTCTCGACTTCCAGGAACGGCCCGTCCGGGCGAAGGGAGTCGCGATGCCGAAAGTCGGAATGCGGGAGATTCGTCGCGCGCAGTTGATCGACGCGACGCTGCGCTCGATCGACGAGGCCGGCCTGCCCGGCACGACACTCGCATCGGTCGCGCAGCGCGCGAACATCTCGACGGGTATCGTCAGCCATTACTTCGGCGACAAGGACGGCCTGCTCGAAGCCACGATGCGGCACGTGCTGCGCGATCTGTGGGCGGCCACCACGCGCCGCCGCGTCGCGGCACGCAAGGACCCGCGTTCCCGGCTGCGCGCGATCGTCGCCGCGAACTTCGACGACACGCAGGTCAGCGCGCCCGTGATGAAGACCTGGCTCGCGTTCTGGTCGCAGAGCATGCACGACGCGATGCTCAAGCGCCTGCAGCACGTCAACACGCGGCGCCTCCATTCGAATCTGTGCGCGGAATTCGCGAAGGCGTTGCCGCGCGCGAAGGCGCGGGAAGCCGCCAGCGGCCTCGCCGCGCTGATCGACGGCCTGTGGCTGCGCGGCGCGCTCGCCGGCGGCCCCATCGACACACGGGCTGCACTGAAGCTCGCCCACAATTACATCGACCTGCTGCTCGCGTCGGACTGACGCGTCGCGCAGTCGCCCTCAAGGAGATCCTCATGTCCGTATACGGTTTGCAGCGCCTCTACATCGGCGGCGGTTACGTCGACGCCACCAGCGGCAAGACTTTCGATACCTTCGATCCCGCCACGGGCGAACTGCTCGCGCAGGTGCAGCAGGCGAGCGCGGCCGACGTCGACCGCGCGGTCGCATCGGCGCAGGAAGGCCAGCGTGAATGGGCCGCGATGACCGCGATGCAGCGCTCGCGGATCCTGCGCCGCGCGGTCGACCTGCTGCGCGAACGCAACGACGAACTCGCGGCGATCGAGACGCGCGACACCGGCAAGCCGATCGGCGAGACGCTCGCGGTCGACATCGTCACCGGTGCGGACGTGATCGAGTACTACGCGGGCCTCGCGACCGCGATCGAGGGGCTGCAGGTGCCGCTGCGCGCCGAGTCGTTCGTGTATACGCGCCGCGAGCCGCTCGGCGTGTGCGCGGGTATCGGTGCATGGAACTACCCGATCCAGATCGCATGCTGGAAGACGGCGCCCGCGCTCGCGGCCGGCAATGCGATGGTGTTCAAGCCGAGCGAAGTCACGCCGCTCACCGCGCTGAAGCTCGCTGAAATCTATACGGAAGCCGGCGTGCCGGCCGGCGTGTTCAACGTCGTGCAGGGCGACGGTTCGGTCGGCGCGCTGCTGACGGGCCATCCGGACATCGCGAAGGTGTCGTTCACCGGCGGCGTCGAGACCGGCAAGAAGGTGATGTCGCTCGCTGGCGCATCGTCGCTGAAGGAAGTGACGATGGAGCTCGGCGGCAAGTCGCCGCTGATCGTGTTCGACGATGCCGACCTCGACCGCGCCGCCGACATCGCGGTCACCGCCAACTTCTTCAGCTCGGGCCAGGTCTGCACCAACGGCACGCGCGTGTTCGTGCACAGCTCGGTCAAGGATGCATTCACGCAGAAGGTGCTCGAACGCGTGAAGCGCATTCGCGTCGGCAAGCCGACCGATGCCGACACCAACTTCGGCCCGCTCGTGTCGGCCGCGCAGCTCGACAAGGTGCTCGGCTTCATCGAGAGCGGCAAGGCCGAGGGCGCGAAGCTGCTCGCGGGCGGCACGCGCCTGACCGACGGCCACTTCGGCAACGGCCAGTACGTCGCGCCGACCGTGTTCGGCGACTGCCGCGACGACATGAAGATCGTCCGCGAAGAAATTTTCGGGCCGGTGATGAGCATCCTCGATTTTGAATCGGAGGACGAAGTGATTGCCCGCGCGAACGACACGCACTACGGCCTCGCGGCCGGCGTCGTGACCGAGAACCTGTCGCGCGCGCATCGCACGATCCACCGCCTCGAAGCCGGCATCTGCTGGATCAACACGTGGGGCGAATCGCCGGCCGAGATGCCGGTTGGCGGATACAAGCAATCCGGTGTCGGACGCGAGAACGGCATCACGACGCTCGAACACTACACTCGAATCAAATCGGTTCAGGTCGAGCTCGGCCGCTACAACCCGGTGTTTTGAGAACGACAGGAGATACACCGTCATGACGACACGCGAATACGACTACATCATCTGCGGCGCCGGTTCCGCGGGCAACGTGCTCGCGACGCGCCTGACGGAAGATCCGAACGTCACGGTGCTGCTGCTCGAAGCGGGCGGCCCCGACTACCGCTTCGACTTCCGTACGCAGATGCCGGCGGCACTCGCCTATCCGCTGCAGGGCCGTCGCTACAACTGGGCCTACGAGACCGACCCCGAGCCGCACATGGACAACCGCCGGATGGAATGCGGCCGCGGCAAGGGGCTCGGCGGCTCGTCGCTGATCAACGGGATGTGCTACATCCGCGGCAACGCGCTCGACTACGACAACTGGTCGACGCACAAGGGGCTCGAGAACTGGACGTATCTCGACTGCCTGCCGTACTTCAAGAAGGCCGAGACGCGCGACGTCGGCCCGAACGACTATCACGGCGGCGACGGCCCCGTGTCGGTCACGACCAGCAAGCCGGGCGTGAACCCGCTGTTCGAGGCGATGGTCGATGCGGGCGTGCAGGCCGGCTATCCGCGCACCGACGACCTGAACGGCTATCAGCAGGAAGGCTTCGGCCCGATGGACCGCACCGTCACGCCGAAGGGCCGCCGCGCGAGCACCGCGCGCGGCTACCTCGACCAGGCGAAGGTGCGGCCGAACCTCGAGATCGTCACGCATGCGCTCGCCGACCGCATCCTGTTCGACGGCAAGCGCGCATCGGGCGTCACGTACCTGCGCGGCAGCGAGCGCGCGACCGCGCATGCGCGCCGCGAAGTGCTCGTGTGCAGCGGCGCGATCGCGTCGCCGCAGTTGCTGCAGCGCTCGGGCGTCGGCCCCGGCGCGTGGCTGAAGGAACTCGACATCCCCGTCGTGCTTGATCTGCCCGGCGTCGGCCAGAACCTGCAGGATCACCTGGAGATGTACATCCAGTACGAGTGCAAGGAGCCGGTGTCGCTGTATCCGGCGCTCAAGTGGTGGAACCAGCCGAAGATCGGCCTCGAATGGATGCTGAACGGCACCGGCCTCGGTGCGACCAACCACTTCGAGGCGGGCGGCTTCATCCGCACGCGCGACGACGATCTGTGGCCGAACATCCAGTATCACTTCCTGCCCGTCGCGATCAACTACAACGGCTCGAACGCGATCGAGATGCACGGCTTCCAGGCGCACGTCGGCTCGATGCGTTCGCCGAGCCGCGGCCGCGTGAAACTGCGCTCGCGCGATCCGAACGATCACCCGAGCATCCTGTTCAACTACATGGCCGAATCGCTCGACTGGCGCGAGTTCCGCGATGCGATCCGCGCGACGCGCGAGATCATGCGGCAGCCCGCGCTCGACCGCTATCGCGGCCGCGAGCTGAACCCGGGTGCCGACTGCAAGACCGACAAGGAACTCGACGCGTTCGTGCGGGCCCGCGCGGAAACCGCGTTCCATCCGTCGTGCTCGTGCAAGATGGGTTACGACGACATGGCCGTGGTCGACGAGGAAGGCCGCGTGCACGGGCTCGAAGGGTTGCGCGTGGTCGACGCATCGATCATGCCGATCATCACGACCGGCAACCTGAACGCGCCGACGATCATGATCGCGGAGAAGATCGCCGACAAGATTCGCGGTCGCACGCCGCTGGCGCGGGTGGATGTGCCTTACTTCGTCGCGAACGGCGCGATGGCGCGCAATATCGCGAAGGCGGTGAGGCAGCCGGAGACGGCGTAACCGCGCAAGCGCCCTCCCCGGGGCGCAGCAGCGACATGCACGGCTCGCGGCGTTCTCGCCGCGAGCCGCTTTTCATTTCATTGGCTGCTGTCGCCACCCATACTGAAGCGCGTGATCGCAGCCCCCCTCGGCCGCACGCGTTTCGCGCGCACGATCGGATTCGATCGCGACGTCAAGCTCATCGCGCCGCTCAGGCGCTCGAACGCGACATCCTCCTTCATCCCGAAGCGGCCGACCGCCGGCCACGCGAGCGCTTCATCGAGCCACGCCTGCCACGCGTCGCCATGAAAGCGGCGCGCGAACTCGCGCACCATGCCCGGCGCCGCGATCACGATGCCCGCCAGCAGGTAATACGCCCAGAAACTACCCGCGCCGACGAGCCGGTCGAGCCGGCACACGGACACCGCCGCGAGCAGTCCATCGACCGACGCGAGATCGGTGCGTCGTTCACGAATCGCGCGCGCAACCAGATTGTGCCGACCGCCGTACGCGGTGAAGGACATCCCCTTGCCGGCGGCAAGCTCCGCGCAGAACATCGCGAGTGCGGCCATCTCGTCGATGCGCGCTGCGTCGTCGCGCGGCCCGCAGACGCGCAGCACGATCGCGTCGATGACGGCCCCTGGCCCGGCCGACGGCGCCACGCAGGCCGCCGCGACGGCCGCATGTCGTTCTCTCAGGTTCTTCGCAGGCGGCGCCTCGCCGTTCGCGAGTCGCTCCCGCATTTCGTGCCCGTCGACTTCGTCGCTGCCGGGTCCGACGCCGCCGGCAATCCGCTCGAGCGCGGCCCAGCCGTCGTTCGGATCGTCGAAGGCCCACGCATCGATGAAACCATGCGCCGCATCGAATGCCGCGCGCGATCCGGGGCAGCATCGTTCCGCGTGCGCGAGCTGCCGCGCGTCGGGAACGTGCATGCACGCATCGGTCGCATCGCACGCGCAACCGCCGCCGTCCGTTGCAATCCACGGCGCGAGTTCGTGCAGGACGGCGATCGCTTCATGCGACAGGTTCGCGCCGGCACGCACGCTTGCCGCGTGCGTCGAAGTGGCGGCCGTCGCGCCGACGTCGTCGGTCGCCACGCACGCCGCTTCGTTCAGGTGTTCGATCAGGTATTGCAGCCACGCGGCCGTGCGCAGCCGGTCGGGCGTCGCAGCGCGGGCATCGCCATACTTCGCTGGGTCGGTGAGCATGGGTGGTCCGGAATGATTGTTTTATGTCGTTCGAAGCAGGCGGCACGGTGCATCGCACCGGCCCCTGCATGGCCGCCCGCATCGGATCGCGAAGCAGGCGGCCGGCCGGTCGTCACGCCGATACGCGCGACGACACGAATGCATCGCGAAACCGGAACACCCGCCGCGCATCGTTGCACGGCCCTCGTTCCTGGCGGGCGCCCGGTCTCGATCGCGCGACGCTTACTGCACGTGGAACTTCGGCGACGTGGCGACCGTGCCGCTGACCGTGCAGTCCGGCGTCAACACCGCGTTGTTGAACGTCAGCGACGAGTTCGGATCGCTCCACGTCGTCACGACCTTGCTCGGCCCGCAGGCGCCGAGCAGCGAAACGGTCACCTTCGCGTTGTTGATCGACAGTTGCGTCGTGCTGTCGGCCTGGCCCGTCCACGGCGATGCGCTGGTCGCGCTGCCGCTGATCAGGCCGCACGTCGCGGCGCCGGTAAACGTCGTCGACGTGATGTTGACGATGCCCGTCGAGGAGATCGTGCCGTTGAACGTCGCGTTGCAGGTCGCATTGATCGAGCCCTTGGCCAGGACCGTGAGGCCCGTCGCGGAGAACGGCTCTCCGTTCGGGTTCATGGCCTGCCCGTCGGCACGCGAGACGGTCACGGCGAAAGCAGGCGCGGCCGAAACCGCGGTGAATGCCACTGCAGCAACAAGCGATACGATTTTGCGAATGCTCATTTGAACTGCCCCCTCTCTCTTCACAAATGGCGGCATGCCGCCAGGAACGCGACACCCCGGCCGGATCGGTCCGGCCGCTCGGTCGCAGGAAGCCGCCGGCGTGCGCAATGCACGCCGGACGGCTCAGAACTTGTAGGAGATCCCGACGAACGTGATCAGCGGATCGGCCTTCAGCCGCGTGCGCGTGGTCGCAAGCGTCGAACCGTCGGCGGCCTTGATCACGAGCGACGAGTAAGTCTTCAGCGGCATGTAGGTCAATGTCGCCGTCAGCCCCCAGTGCTTGTCGATCGCATAGCTCGCGCCGAGGTTGTAGACCGGCGTGAACGACGACGAGGCCTTACCCTCCACCGACGTCGGCCCCGGCTTGCCGGCGCCGGCCGCGAGCACGCTGCCGAGGTTCTCGTTGATGTCCTTCGCGAAGTTGCCGTTCAGTTCGATGTTGCTGAACCAGCTGTAGGCCACGCCGATCCCGACGAACGGGCGGAACTTCGCGGTCGGTGCATTGAAGTAGTACTGCAGAATGATCGTCGGGCTCCATTGCCGCGCATTCTTCACGGCCGGCTGGTTCGACGGATTGTCCATGTTGACGCTGCCGAGCGAACCGGCCGGGCCCGGTGGCCGGATCACACCGTGCCCGGTCAGCGTGAACTCGGGCGGCACGCCGAGCACCGACGTCACCGCGATATGGTCGGTGAAGAAGTGCGTGAGCGTGAGGCCGACCGTATCGGCGTTGTTGACCGTCAGGCTGGTGCCCGGCGACGTGAACGACCCGGGCAGCCGCAGCGGCCCGTTGATCGGCATGCTCGCGAGATTCGTCGTCAGCCCGTTGGTCGAATCCTGCGGCATGATGTGCAGCCAGCCCAGCGTCGCGACGTTGTCGCCCGCCTGCTGGGCCGATGCGAGCGTCGACACGCCTGCGACGACACCCGCGACAATCAGCTTCTTCATGGAGTCTCCCCCTCGTTCTTTCGGAAGCGCCGCGCAGCCATGCGCGACGCCGCCGTGTCTCCATCCGCGTGTGATCACTGCACGAACGCGCCGACCGTGAAGTACGGATTGCTCGTATCGGCCATGTCGAGGAACCCGAACACGCCGCCCGTGAACACGAATTTGCCGGTCGCCGGCCCCGACGCCGCGTCCGCGTGCACGGTCGTCACGACGCCCGGCACCTTCTGCGTGTAATCGAGGTTCAGCGCGCGCGTGAGCGCGGCCTGAGACGCGTTGAACGGATCGAGCAGCGTCGCCTGCGCACCGACGAGCGCGGTCGCGCGGTAGTTGAACGCGCTGTCGACACCCGTGTACTCGCCGTTCTGCGAGCCTTGGGCGATGGCCGCCTGCGGACTCAGGAACGAGATGCCCGACTCGTCGTCCGCGCTCGGCGGGCCCTGCGTGAGGTCCGCGTTCGCGGCACCCGTGCGGATGAAGACCGGCACGAGCTGGTTACGCAGCTTGCCGACGATCAGCATGCCCTTGCCGGCCTTCGCCGGATCGAGCGCGGCGAGCGTCGGCGGAATCTGCGGCTGGTAGTTCAGCGACTGGAACGCCGGCGCATCCGGGCGCAGCGTGAACGGCTGGTTCACGGTTGCGCTCGATGCGAGCGGCTGCCCGCCGTTCTTCTTGCCGAAGTTGTCGGTCTCGACGTAGCTGCCGTCCGCGTTGATCGTCACCTGCTGGTCGAGCGCCACCGGCTGGAAGTTTTGCGACGGCACCTGGTGGTAGCCGAGCTGGTTGTACGTGCCGGCGATCTTCGTCAGATCGGTTTCGAGCGACGAAAAACTGATGAACGGGTAGTACGGGAACGTCGTCTTCGGAATCTTGCCCACGCCGATCACGCCGTCGAACTGGATCGTCGCGCCCGGAATCGCGCCACCCAGCACGCCTTCACCGAGGAACAGGCGCGCCGGCCGGCTCGGGTCGAGGCTCGCGTTCTGCATCCGGAACGTGCACTGGTTCAGCTTCATGGTCGGCAAGCCGGTTTCGTCGGCCAGCGTGCCGTCGACAACGTTGGCCGGTGCCTTGTCGCGCGTCGGCTGCACCGTGCCGGTGGTCGTCGGCACCGGCGATGCGAGGTAGGTCATCCGGTACGTCATCTTCGTCGTGTCGAGCTGCACCTTCACGAGCTCGCCCGAGCCGGATCCGCCGATGAACACCGTGTTGTAGTCGATCGTCTGCGGGCACAGCCGGACCACCGGCGCGGGCGGTGGGTCGCCGTCGCCACCGCACGCGACCAGCACGGGCGCGAGCGACGCCGCGGCCATCCAATGCTTCACATTCATAGGAATCCTCTTGAATTTCGATTCGCCGGCGGCGACGCGTGCGCCGCCGGTGTTCCGTGTTCGGTGTGCCGCCGTTACTGGACGAACGCGCCGACCGTGAAGAACGGGTTGACCTTGTTGTTGTTGACGACCATCGCGTAGATGTTCCCGGCCGTCACGAGCCAGCCGGTGTCGCCCTTGCTGAAGATCGCCACGTTGCCGTTCGCCCCCTTCGCGTTGAAGTCCTGCGAAGCCGTGACCTTGATCTTGCCGGGCGTGGCCTGCGTGTAGTCGAGCGCGAACTGCGACGTGACCGACGACGTCTGCGGGTCGATGAACGCCGCGGTGGCGCCCTGGAACAGCGTCGACGTGTAGTTCGCGGCCATCGTCGATACGGCGGTACCGTCGTTGCAACTGCCGGCCTGTGCCAGGAAGAAGGTGCCGTCGAAGGTGCCGGGCAGATCCGGATGCGGGATGTTGTTGTTGAAGCTCGGCCCCGCCGTCGCGATCGCGAACGTCGCTGTGCTGGGCGCCACGACACCGCACGCCGATGCGCTCGTTGCGCCGATGAAACCGCCCTTCAACGAATTGGCCGCGACGGCCGTGGTCCGCGACAGCATCGAGATCCCGACCTCGGCATCGGCGACCGACGCCAGCAGGTTGCTCGCGTCGATATGCGTGTAGCCCACGCGAATCACGACCGGCACCAGCACGCCGTTCAGCTTGCCGACGATCATGATGCCCTTCGCCTGACTCGGCGCGACGATGACGATTGCCGAGCCCTGCCCCGCGAACGGATAGATGAGGCTGCCGCCCGCGTTCGCCAGCGGATGGCTCACGAACACGTTGTCGGACGAACCGTCCGCGTTCTTGCGCAACGCCCACGGCGTTCCGGTGGTCTGGCACGAGTAGTCGCTGCCTGCCGTGATGGTGCACGAGCCGTCGGCATTGAACGTCTGGTTCCAGTTGACGACGTCGGGTTGCCAGCCGACCGCCCCCGTGCTGCTCTGCGCGCTGCCGCCGACCGGCGACAGGTGAATGCCGAGTTCGTTGTAATTCCCGGCGACCTTCGAGAAGTCGGTTTCGGTGTCGGTGAAGCCGATGAACGGATAGAAATCGAAGGTGCGCGACGGCACGGTACCGAGCACGACGCCGGGGAACGGCTCGAGACCGGCGAACGCGATCGTCGCACCCGGAATCCCGCCGCCGACCACCCCGTTGCCGACGAACAGCATCGGCGGATCCGCGCGATTGATCGTCACCGCATACGCGCCGTCGCTCGTCGCGCCGCTGTCGAGCACGAACGCGCAGCGGTTCTGCTCGGCGGTCGGCAGATTGGTCGGATGGTGGAATGCGCCACTGATCGTCAGGCCCGCGCGCGTGTCGTTGACCTGCCCCGCCGACGTCGGCACCGACGATTCGATGAACTGCATCTGGTAGGTGAGCTTCGTCGTGTCGAACTTCACCTTCACGTATTCGCCGCTGCCGGCGCCCCCCGTGTAGGTCGTCGTGTAGTCGAGCGAATCCGGGCACAGCTTCGTCACGACGGGCGGTGTCGTTTCCGCGCCGCTCGGCCCGCATGCGCTGCCCGAGCACTGCGGCACGTTGATCGGGCCCGGATCGTCGCCGCCGCCGCAACCGGCAACGAACGGCAGCGCCAGCACGGCGCACGACAGGATCGCCTTCCGCCAATCAGGAATGCAAAGCATCAACCCCTCCTTGTGAGGTAAGACAGGTCTCGCCCGGACGGGCTGCGTGGCCCGCCGGTTGGTATCGCGCCGTCGCGACGACGCGCGGCGCATGACGATGCGCGCAATGCGCGCCGCGTCGCCGGTCACGCGAATGCGATCAGGACCGACGCGGCAGGCAAGCGCTATCCGGCGCCGCCGTCATGCGGCACGGCGCCATCGGGGAAATCGAAATGGAATGTGGTGCGTCGCTACAGCGACAACGCGATGCGATGACGCAGGCAGCACGCGATGCACGTCGTGCCCGCATCCGGCGAAAAGCAGGAAAACGGCGATGCGACAAGGCCCTCGGATAGGCGTCTCATGTATTGGTCTCCGTACGTACGCTTGATTCGTTATCGTGATGCGTCGTTTGTCGAGACTATGAGCGGACGCTACGCACAAGTAAATGGATGCAGAGTTCCAAACGTGCCGAACCGCGCGATCCTAGTGCGAGCATGGTATTTGACAGTTTTTCAAACAGCCTTCAATTTATTTGCTCAGACAAATACCCGAGCTGTATAACGCGCGTTTGAATGTCGGCGGTCGACCTCGTGCAAGGCCCGGCGTGCGGGCCTTCGGCGACCGCACGCATGCCGCGGCGCAAGCTCACACGTCGATGATCGCGAGCGTGCCGTGACTGCCCGGCAGCACCGCGTGGCGCAAGCCGGCGACCGCGAGGTACATCTGCCCGGCCTCGACGACGACCGTCTTCGCGTCGACCTCGAGCATCAGCCTGCCGTCGAGCACCAGCAGCCCTTCGTTGTAGTCGTGCACTTCCGCTTCGTACGGCTGCGCGTCCATGCGCAGCACCTTGATCCGGGCGGGCCCGACTTCGCCGACGATCGTGGATTTCCATGCAACGGCCTGCGCGGCCGCGACGGACTTGAAATCGATCAAAGACATACGCTTCGCTCCGCGACGTGAAAGGAACGCATTATCGCGAGCGCGGCGCACGCCGTCCCGGTACGGCGCGACGGCGTTCGGGCGGCACAGTCGGCCTGCTGTCCGCCACGCCGCCGCGCGCAAGCGCGATCATTGTCCGATTGCCCGAAAACCGCACGCATTGTTCGCCCGATTCAAATAAAGCATCGCTTTATTGAATGACTCACACACATTTGCCGCAAATCCGGCACCCGCATCGCACGTCCTTTGCGTCGAAATGCATTTCCATCTTCCGATTGCTAATATGGCGGTCCTGCGATCCCGCACCACAACGCCGTTCGACATGACGCCCGTTCGCCATGCCGCGCTCGACACCGGCCGCTTCGCAGCGGCGGCGCCGGGCACGCGCGGCGCGCAGCGTCGAACCGACCGGCCGTGCCATCCGTGAGCATGCAACCGATCCTTTCCGTCTCCGACCTCTCCAAGACTTACGCGTCCGGCTTCCAGGCGCTGAAGCACGTGACCCTCGACATCCGCCCCGGCGAGATCTTCGCGCTGCTCGGGCCGAACGGCGCGGGCAAGACCACGCTGATCGGCTCGATCTGCGGCATCGTCACGCCGACCGAAGGCCGCGTGACGGTCGGCGGGCACGACATCCGCGATCAATACCGCGCCGCCCGCGAAATGATCGGCCTCGTGCCGCAGGAGCTGACGACCGACGCGTTCGAAACCGTCTGGGCGACCGTGTCGTTCAGCCGCGGCCTGTTCGGCAAGGCGCCCGATCCCGCGCACATCGAGAAGACGCTGAAGGCGCTGTCGCTGTGGGAAAAGCGCGACAACAAGCTGATGACGCTCTCGGGCGGCATGAAGCGCCGCGTGATGATCGCGAAGGCGCTGTCGCACGAGCCGCGCATCCTGTTCCTCGACGAACCGACGGCCGGCGTCGACGTCGAGTTGCGCCGCGACATGTGGAAGCTGGTCGACTCGCTGCGCGAAAGCGGCGTGACGATCCTGCTGACCACGCACTACATCGAGGAAGCCGAGGAAATGGCCGACCGGATCGGCATCATCCTCGGCGGCGAGCTCGTGCTCGTCGAAGAGAAGCGCGAGCTGATGCGCAAGCTCGGCAAGAAGCAGCTGACGGTGCAGCTCGAGCATCCGCTCGCGACCGTGCCGGACGAGCTCGCCGCGTTCGGGCTCGAACGCGCGGACGACGGCGCCGCGCTCGTCTACACCTACGACTCGCAGCGCGACGACGCGAGCATCGCGAAGCTGATCAACGCGCTCGGCTCGGCCGGCATCGGCTTTCGCGACCTGCATACGACACAGAGCTCGCTCGAGGACATTTTCGTCAGCCTGATCGACAACCGCCGCAACGGCACACAAGGGGCCTAACGCACATGGCGAACTGGAATTTCCACGGCATCCGCGCGATCTACCGCGCCGAAATGGCCCGCACGCGCCGCACGCTGATGCAGAGCATCATCGCGCCGGTGATCTCGACGTCGCTGTACTTCGTCGTGTTCGGCTCGGCGATCGGCTCGCGCATCAGCGACGTGAACGGGATCGGCTACGGGTCGTTCATCGTGCCGGGCCTCGTGATGCTGTCGCTGCTGTCGCAGAGCATCTCGAACGCATCGTTCGGCATCTACTTCCCGCGCTTCACGGGCACGATCTACGAGATATTGTCCGCGCCCGTGTCGTACTGGGAGATCGTGATCGCGTACGTGGGTGCGGCCGCGTCGAAGTCGTTGCTGCTCGGGTTGATCATCCTCGCGACGGCCGGCCTGTTCGTGCCGCTGCACATCCTGCATCCGTTCTGGATGGTGCTGTTCCTCGTGCTGACGTCGATCACCTTCAGCCTGTTCGGCTTCGTGATCGGCATCTGGGCCGACAGCTTCGAGAAGCTGCAGCTCGTGCCGCTCCTGATCATCACGCCGCTCACGTTCCTCGGCGGCAGCTTCTATTCGGTCGACATGCTGCCGCCCGCATGGCGCATCGTCACGCTGTTCAACCCGATCGTCTATCTGATCAGCGGCTTCCGTTGGTCGTTCTACGGGCTGGCCGACGTGCATGTGGGGATCAGCCTCGCGGCCACCTCGCTGTTCCTCGCGATCCTGCTCGCGATCGTCGCGTGGATGTTCCGCACCGGCTACAAGCTGAAGAACTGACGCGGCCCGCCACGGGGTTGCCCCGGTTCGCGGATCCGGAGCGGCGCTGCTAGACTGGATCGGAAGATCGACTGCCGCCGTCTGCCGCACCGCAACGCGCGGTGGCGGGCGGCGCGGCGCCCGCCCCCTTCCCTGCGCGAGGATCCCCGATGAGCGCCTCCCGAATCGACGCCGTCCGCGACGGCCTGTTTCGCGCCACGTCCTACGTCGACACGCTGAACCTGAGCTTCAGCCAGTTCTTCGTACGATCGTCGCACGGCGACGTGCTGTGCGTCGAAACGGGCACGCGCTCCAACTTCACGCAACTGAGCGCGGCGCTCGACACCGTCGGCATCGCGCCGTCGATGGTCAGCAACGTGATCGTCCCGCACTTCGAGGCCGACGAAATGGGCGCGCTGCCCGACTTCCTCGCGGCCAACCCGGCGCTCGTCGCGTACGGACATCCGATGTGTACATGGGGGCTCGCCGACGTGTTCGGCGTACGCGCGATTCCGTTGAAGGACGGCGAGCCGACGACGCTGTCGGGCATCGACGTCGTGCCGGTCTTCACGAAGCACGTGCATCAGTGGGACGCGCTCGTCGTGTATCTACCGGCGTACAAGGCACTGCTGTCGTCGGACATCCTGATGCGCTTCGGCAGGGAGGAGACCGACGACCCGCTGCCGGCGATCCTCGACGCGATCACGCGCTCGGACTACCTGCCGTCGCTCGCGCACCTGGCGAGCGCGCTGCGCCGCATCCAGGCGCTCGATCTCGACATCATCCTGCCGATGCACGGCCCGGCGATCACGCACGATATTGCGCGCGTGATCGCCGGTGTGATCGCGTATTGCGAAACCGCCACCGCGTAGCGTACGCAGGCGGCGGCACAAACCGTGGTGGAAACGGGGCCGGTCAGGCGCCGGTGACGACGAACTCTTCGGCCGCCTTGCGCTGGACCGCGGCCATCACTGCGAGTTCGCGCTTGCTGCGCGCATCGCCGGACACGATGCCCGTCGCATGCTTCGCTTTCGCACCCAGCGGGAAAAACACGAACGACGCGCCGTCCGGCGCTGCCGGCTCGGCACGCAAACGCTTGTTCAGAATCTTCAGGTATTTCTTCTTCGAGACTTCTTTAGCAGCCATGGCACCCTCCGCGTGAACGTCGTGAGGATCAGCATACCAGTTTTGACGAGGGGGTCGGCCAGCATGCCCGTCAGCGGTGCAACGGCTTTTTTTCACGCCGATGTCGATTTTGCGTTGCGTCGCCCGTCGTACCATTGCAAGCACGGGCCGGCCTTCCGACATGGCCGTCCCGCAGACCCCACGTTGCGAACCGAGGAGGAACCGCAATGCGCGTCCTGGTAATCGTCAAAGCCACCGCCGATTCCGAATCCGGCCGGATGCCCGACCCTGAAATGATCGCCGCGATGAGCCGCTTCAACGAGGAGCTGGCGAAGGCCGGCATCCTGCTGGCCGCCGACGGGTTGCACCCGAGCATGCGCGGCAAGCGCGTCCACTTTGCCGGCAAGAACCGCACCGTCATCGACGGCCCGTTCGCCGAAACGAAGGAACTCGTTGCCGGCTTCTGGCTGTGGCGTGTGAAATCGATGGAAGAAGCGATCGAATGGGTGAAGCGCTGCCCGAATCCGATGCCCGGTGACTCCGACATCGAAATCCGCCCGCTGTTGGAAGCCGAGGACTTCAGCCCGGCATTCACGGCCGAACTGCAGGCGCTGAAAGCGACGCTGAGCGCGCAAGCCGAGGCAGGCAAGCGCACGTAAGCCGTGCGGCGTCAGGCGGCTCCGCATGAGCGCCGGGCGCCGCCCCTACCCGCCGACGCGAACGCGGCTCACGCGCGGTTGCGCGGCGCCGCGAGCCGCTCGACCGCCCCACCGGTCACGTCCCTGAACATCCCGGCATTGCCGTACGCCCGCGCGGCAAGCATCGCGCCATAGACCAACGACACGAACGTCGCGGCCTCGGTCTGCACCGACACGCCCGGCAGCACCACGCCATCTTTCACCCCCGTGTCGAGCACGCGCACCAGCCATGCGGCAAGGTCGTCGAAATGCGCCCTCACCGCTCGCGCGACTTCCTCGGGCAGCGCCGGCAACTCCGCACCGAGCATGCCGGCGACGCAGAACGGCGCGCTGTCGTCCGCGATGCAGCGTTCCCAATAGCCGATGTATGCGCGCATCTGCACCAGCGCGTCGGCACCGCTCGCGTCGAGTAATGCCATATCGGCATCGAATTTCGCCTGCGACTGCTGAAGTACGGCGACCGCCAGATCCGCCTTCGTCGGAAAGTGGTGGTGAATGCTCGCCTTCCGGATGTCAATCGCGTCGGCGATATCGGCATAACTGAACCCGCTGTAGCCGCGCCGCATGATCAGTTGCCGCCCGGCTTCGAGAATGCGGCCCGCCGTGCTGTCCCCAGATACCGTCATATCTATCTACCATCTAGTCGGATGAAGAAACACGGATAGTTTACCTCCCTGAGATACTCTTTTCCAGCCGCGATTTTTCCTTGAAGATTACCCTACCTACTAGTAGGATGCATTCATCGACAGAACAAGACGCCTGTCGATATTCGACGGTTCCCACCCTGTCTTCCTTCTGGAGAATGAAAATGAAGCACTTTTCCCAAGTCCGCCGGATCGCCGCGGCATTCGCCTTGACCGCCGCCGCACTCGGCTCGCACGCGGCCGTCGCCGCCCCCGTCAAGAACGTCGTGCTGGTTCATGGCTACTTCGCCGACGGCTCGGGCTGGCAAGCCGTCTCGAACATCCTGACGCGTGATGGCTACAAGGTTTCCGTCGTGCAGCAGCCGGAAACGTCGTTCGACGACGACGTGAAGGCAACCCGGCGCGTCGTCGACGCGCAGGACGGCCCGAGCATCCTCGTCGGCCACAGCTACGGCGGTGCGGTGATCACCGAAGCTGGCAACGACGACAAGGTCGCGGGCCTCGTCTACGTGGCGGCATTCCAGCCCGACACCGGCGAAAGCCCGCTCGAGCTGACGAAGAAGACGCCGCCCGCGACAAAAGCGATCAAGGCGACCGAAGACGGCCACCTGTATTTCGACGAAGCGTCGTTCCATGCCGACTTCGCGGCCGACGTGCCGGCCGCCGAAGCGAAATTCATGGCGATCTCGCAAGTGACGCCGGCGGCGCAGTCGTTCGGTGTGCCGATCACGCACGCCGCATGGCGGACCAAACCGAGCTGGGCGGTGGTCGCCACCGCGGACCGCGCGATCAACCCCGAGCTCGAACGCTTCATGACGCAACGCGCCGGCAGCAAGACGATCGAACTCAAGTCGAGCCACGTCGCCTACATCTCGCATCCCGCTGAAGTCGCGAAGCTGATCGAACAGGCTGCCAGGGGTACCGGCAAGGAGTAATGCAGCGCATTGCCCGAAGCGCGCCGGTTGACGCTTTCGGTCATGTAACGTATCGTTTTGACACGTTACATGACCGAAAAGCGATTTCCATCATGCATTCTCGTTTCGACCGTTTTCGCGCGACACCCCTCGGCGCGCAGCTCGAAGCGCTGATTACGCAACCCGGACGCTATGTCGAATTCGCGGCGCTGTCGCGAGTCGGCGTCGCCGCGATCGGCGCGATCCAGCACGAAATCGCGCACAAATTCCCCGAAATCGAAGCCGATACGACCGCCCGACAGTTCTGCGGCGCGATGGTCGCCGACGTGATGCGCCGCCACGGGCACGACGTCGTGCAGGCGCGCGGCCGGATCGGCGGCGCGCTGTTCAGCTACGGCGCGGTATTCAGCGCGTTTCCGCTGGTGTTGCCGTTCGCCGACGTCGTCGCCGCGCTGGCCGCGATGCCCGACCGGGTCGCCGCGTATACCGCGCACGTTCCCGCCGCGCTGATCACGCGCCGCCCCGCCGGCACGGGCTTCTCGCTCGTCGAGCATGCATGCCACCTGCGCGACCTCGACGCGGTGTTCGCCGAACGCATCGAAGTCGTGCGTGCGCACGAACTGCCGGTGATCGCCTCCGTCGACGGGACGGCACTCGCCGCGCAGCGCGATTACCTCGCACAGCCGCTCGACGACGCGCTTGCCGCATTCCGCACCGGGCGCGCCGCGCTGTGCGCGACGGCCGCCGCGCTACAACCGTCCGAACTCCAGCGCTGCGGGCTGCGCGACGGCATCCGCCGGATGTCGCTCGACGAACTCGTGCGCGAACTGCTCGACCACGATCGCACGCACGTGCTCGAACTCGACGAACTGCTCGCCGAACTCGAATTGCCGCCCCTTCCGTCGTCAACCGCCCAATGAGCCCGCCCACCCCGCCCGTCGTCTTCGTCCACGGTTTCATCGGCACGCTCGACGTGCCCGAATGGCCCGGCCCGCATCTCGCCCCCGACCTGCTCGGCTACGGCATCCATCGCGACGCGCCGTTCGACGCGATCACGCTCGCCGCGCAGGTCGAGCATCTGCGGCAGGCCATCGACGCCCACTTCGGCGCGCAGCCGGTCGATATCGTCGGTCACTCCGTCGGCGGCGCGATCGCGATGCTGTTCGCCCATGCGCATCCAGCGCGCGTGCGCCGGATCGTCAACGTCGAAGGCAACTTCACGCTCGACGATGCGTTCTGGTCGGCGTCGGTCAGTCGCATGTCGGCCGCGCAAGCCGACGCGATGCTCGACGGCCTGCGCGGCAATCCGTTCGGTTGGTTGCGCGGCTCGATCGACGATCCGTCGCCACGCCAGCTCGTCGATGCACACCGCTGGCTCGCACATCAGCCGGCGTCGACGCTGCGCGCGATGGGATGCTCGGTTGTCGCGACGACGGGCGAACCCGAATATCTGCAGGCGCTCGCCGACGTATTCGAGCGCCATCCGGTGTGGCTCGTCGCGGGTGAACGCTCGCGTGCGGGCTGGCACGTGCCGGATTGGGCGCTCGCGCGCTGTGCCGGCTTCGAAACGATCGCCGGCTGCGGGCACCTGATGCCGGCCGAGCGGCCCGCCGCGTTCCGGGAGACGCTGACGCGCTGTCTCGGCTGACGCGCGCGGCCGCCGGACTGCGCGCCCGCCACCTGACAACTCGTAGGATTCGCCGAAATTTGGCTGAAAGGCACGGTTGCTAGAGTCGCCAAACAGGGTTTTCCCGATGCCCGACTGCCGAACGGAAACGACACATGCGAGGCTCCATGAACCTGATCCGCGCGTTCTGGCTACTGCTGCTGCTCGCTGCCGCGGGCCCGGCCCTCGCTTATCAGGCGCGGGTCGTCGCGATTCCGAGTGCCGCGATGAACCAGACGCTGAAGGCGACCGTCGTGCTGCCCGACGACTACGCACGCCTGCGCCACGGCCCGGAACGCGGCGTCGAGCGCTTTCCGGTCGTCTACCTGTTGCACGGTTCCGGCGGCGACCACACCGACTGGACCGCGAACACGCACATCGCCGCGTTGGCCGATCGCTACCGCGTGATCCTCGTGATGCCCGACGGCGGGCACGAAAGCTGGTACATCGACAGCCCGTTCGATTCGGGCAGCCGCTACGAAACCTTCGTCGGCGACGAAGTCGTGTCGTATGTCGACATGCACTTCAGAACGATCGCGACCAAGGGCGCGCGCGCCATCACCGGGCTCAGCATGGGCGGCTTCGGCGCGCTGCGCATCGCGCTCGACCGGGCCGAAACCTTCGGCGCGGTCGGCAGCATCAGCGGCGCGGTCGATCCGCGCTGCTGCGAGGACGAACCGGGCATCGACCACGTATTCGGCGACCCCGGCCGCCATCCGTCATTCTGGAACCGCAACGCGATCGTCGAAAACGCGCGCGCGTTCGTCCGCGCGCATCTGGACCTGACGATCGACTGCGGCCGCGACGACTCGTTCGTCGGCTCGAACCGCACGCTGCATCAACGACTCGTCGCGCTCGGCGTGCCGCACGACTATGCGGAGCGTCCGGGCGGACATACATGGGACTACTGGGCGCACGCGATCCGCTACCAGATGCAGTTCTTCGCGACGTCGTTCCAGCACGGCGGCTACGCGTAGCATCCGGTCGGCGCGACTCGGCATAAGCAGAAGTGAAAGTGGAAGTGGAAGCCGCGAATCGAGTTCAGTTGCCGTGCGCCGCGTCGGCACTCACCACGCGATCGAAGCACTCCTGCGCACGCGCCAGTTCGTCGAGCGCGCGATCGAGGCGCGACATCGCACGCGCATATTCGGCCGACGAAACGTCGTCGTCGCTTTCGCCGCGCACGGCGCGAAACGCCTGATCGACGTTGCGCGTCGCTTCGACGAAACGTTGAGCCGCCTGGGCTTCCCGCGAACAGATGTGGGTCGACATCGACACTTCCCCCTCAGGATTGCAGCGTGAAGCAAGCCGACGCACCACCGTACGTGGTGCGCATGTCGGCGGCGTGAACGACGTCGAGCAGCCTGTCGACATACGCGCGACCGCGCGGCACGCTTCGTGGCGATTGTCGCGCGACGCTTGCCGATCCGCTACGGCGAGATTGCAACAAATTCTTGCGCACGCCGGGATGGCGGCCACATGCATGCGTATCGTTGCACGCACATTCAGCGATCCTGCTTCGCGTCACGCGCCGCACATGCGCGGCGAGAACGTCATGCGCGCCCGATGCGCGGATGCGCGAGACCACCGAACGCGGCCGCTTCGCCGGGCGACAGATCGAACAGATCGCCGGTGAGCTCGCGCGGATGCTCCGCCGTGGGCCGGCTGCGCAGTCGCGCGCCATGCGTGGGCGCGACGTAGGCGGCCGCCGTTTCGATCGGCGGCACGTCGAACAGGTCGCGCGTGACGCCGCGCACAGCATCCGTCGGCGAACGGCCGCGCAAGCGCGCGACCAGCTCGACGAAGCGATCGAAATCGCCGGCGCGCGTCGCCTTGTTCACCTCGGCAAGATCGCGCGCCTTCAACACGCACGGCTGCGCGAGCCGCACGAAATACGGCGCCTCAAGCTCGACCGACAGCGCGAGCGGATAGCTCTTGCCGGTTTGTTCCTTCGCGCGCCCGATGCAGTCGACCACGGCCGCGCCCTGCGCGACGCCGAGCGGCTTGCCCGTGCTCACGCTGCGCAGGTGATCGGGAAATACGCGCAGTTGCGTGCCGACCGTCAGTGCGGTGGACGATGCGCAGACGAGTGCGTAGTGCTGTTCGCGCCGCCGGCCCGACGGCAGCGTCGAGCGGCTCGCGATGAACGTGTGCGGCGGCAGCGGCCGCACCTGGCCGCTGGCGTCGACCCATGCATTCCACAGCAGCGCGTCCTCGCGCCTGCGCTCGCCCGGCCGCGCGCGCGACGCGACCGGCGAAAACAGCGCAAGCAGCGAGCCCGTGCGATGCGCGGCGACTTGCGCGCTGCTGCCGAGCGGCTGGTTGATCCCCCACAGAAAACGCCCGCCCCCGAGCCGGCGCTCCCATTCCTTGCGGAGCACGACGGTCGGCAGTTCCTCGCCGGACTCGGTACCGATCTTCGTCCAGCAGAACGTGGGAGGGAGGTGTTTCAGTGTCATCAACTTTCTCGGTATACAGCCTCGCTGGTGACAGCAAGCCCATTCAACAACCGTAACTGTATAGGTATAATGCATCGCATGGAAGCCCCGGACCACGATTTTCCTGTACAAGACCTGTTACGCCGTCTGATGGCGGACACACGCTCGTCCAGCGAAATTGCGCGGCTTTCCGGCGTCAGCCAGCCGACCGTGTCGCGCCTTCGGCTATCGAACGGGCACCGGCTGCGACGCAGCGCGCCATTCAACAAGCTATGCAGTTTCTATGGCGTCGATACCGGCCCGGCGCGCCGCCGGTACAACGACCTGCTGCGCGACGCGATCGTCGACGCCTGGGACGGCTCCGACGAGCACGGGCGCGCGCTGCTGGTCGTGATTCAGGGGTTGAAGGATCTGCAGGCGAAGGCCGACGACGGGTGACCTCACCGGCGTTCATGAATGGAACGAAGGCTGAAAGCACGAGCGAGCGGGCGATGGCGAAGACGATTCGTCATCGCCCGTTTTGCATCGGCCGATGCGGCGCGAATCGCCAGCCGGCGCATCGCCGAACACACGCACCGCCAGCACACTCCACGCGCCGCATCGATGGCGCTTCAGATATTTTTTACTCACAGTTAAAAAAGTTTGACACGCCGTTTTCACTGAGATAACTTTTGCGCAAGCTTCCGGAAAGCAAACGCGAACCGGCAAGCCATCACGATGCGCGGCGCGGCCGAAACCGCCGATCCGTTTCATTCCGTCGCCGCACGCGCGTCGCGTCGTGTTTTTCCGCAGCGCAGCACCGCAGCTCGCAACATCCCCGTCTCATCGAATGATGTCGTTCCGTCTCACCTGGAAGGACGCGCGGCATGCGCACATTTACTTTGCAGTCCTGCATGACGTGCCGTACGAAGCCGCTGTTTTCCAGCGGGCACATGTCGCCCGGCGTTGTCCCGATGGTGCGGTTTTCTTGTCGTCGCATGCAGTAATCGGCCCGGCCCGCAGGGGGCGTATCGCGGAACGGTCGTATTCACACAATCAAAAGAACGAGGTCGGCAATGCAATTTCATTTCAGAAGATCGCGCCGCGCATGGCTACCCGCGCTCGTTGCAGCCGCGACGCTCGCCGCGTGCGGCGGAGATGACGGCGGCAGCGTGGCGGGCGTGTCCGCGCTCGCGCAAGGTCAAGGGCAAAACCAGGATCAGCAGGGCGACAATGCGCAAGGGCGCGTGTCGCCGTCCGGCGTCCCGTACGCGAATCCCGCCAGCGGCGGGCGCTACAAGCCGGTGATCGCCAACGGTCAGGTACAGCCGTCGCTATCCGGCGGCACGATCGAGGAAAACGCGTGGGTCGACACGCCGGTCGACTCCGACGGCGACGGCACGCGCGACCGCATTCACGTGCGCATCGTGCGTCCGTCGGAAACCGCCAACGGCGCACGCACGCCGGTCATCGTGCTCGCAAGCCCGTACTATGCAGGGCTCGCCGACAGCCCGAACCACGACGTCGACGTCGAACTCGACGGCACCCCGTATCCGGCCGCCACTGCGGCCGCGGCAGCCACCGGCGCCTCCGCGCGCATCATGGCCGCGGCGCCGCAAACGCGCATGCTGCAGCAGCTCGAGGCGGCCGCGGCCGGCCGTTCGTGGATCGAGGGCTACTTCATTCCGCGCGGCTTCACGATCGTGTATGCGGATTCGCTCGGCACCGCCGGTTCCGACGGCTGCCCGACGATCCTCACGCGCGACGAATCCGTCGCGATGGCGTCGGTGATCCGCTGGCTCGGCCACGATGCCGCCGCGAAGGATGCGAGCGGCAAGCCGGTCGTCGCGAACTGGTCGACGGGTCACGTCGGCATGTACGGCGTGTCGTACGACGGCACGCTGCCGAAGATGGTCGCGAGCCTGCGCACGCGCGGGCTCGACGCGATCGTGCCGATCGCCGGCCTGTCGAACATGTACGGCTATTACCGCTCGGGCGGGCTCGTACGCGCGCCGGAGGGCTATCAGGGCGAGGACGTCGACGTCTACATCAAGGCGCTGCTGACCAACGCGCATCCGGAGCGCTGCACGCACCTGATCGACGAGGCATTGCAGCAGGAAGACCGCAAGACGGGCGACTATTCGTCGTTCTGGGCCGCACGCGACATTCCGACCGCACAGGCGGTCGCGCCGGCCCTCGTCGCGCAGGGGCTGACCGACGACAACGTGCGCGTCGACCAGTCGACGTCGTGGTATCTGGCGATGCGGCGTCAGGGCGTGCCGACGCAGCTGTGGCTGCACCGCCTGAAGCACACCGACCCGACCCGCGTGCCGGCGATGGCCGATGCATGGACCGCCGAAGTGAACCGCTGGTTCACGCGCTACCTGATCGGCGTCGACAACGGCGTCGAACGCGATTCGCGCGCGGTGGTCGAGCAGGCCGACGGCACCCTGCTGAAGGAAGCCGACTGGGCCGCGCGGCACGCCACGCCGGTCGCGTACTTCGCGGGCGGCGACGGCACGGGCACCGGCACGCTGTTGCGGCTGCCGAGCGGCGGTCCGCTCGCGCGCTTCACCGACGATGCGTCGATCCCCGCGCTCACGCTGGCGAACGCCGCGACCGGCGAGCATCGCAGCCGCTTCGAAACGGCGCCGTTCGCGGCCGCGACGCGCCTGTCGGGCACCGCGACCGCACGCGTGCGGCTGACCTTCACCGGCGTCGCGAACGTGACGGCATTGCTGGTCGACCGCGCACCGGACGGCTCGGCAACGATCGTCACGCGGGCATGGACCGATCCGCGCAATCGCGTGTCGGACTGGTTCTCGCAGCCCGTGCTGCCGGGGATGCCGTATGACCTGAAGCTGACGTTCATGCCGCGCGACTACAAGCTCGAAGCGGGTCACAAGCTCGGCCTCGTCGTGCTGTCGAGCGACAACGAGGCGACGCTGCGGCCGACACCGGGCACGGGGCTCGCGCTCGATCCGGCCGGCACGTCCGTGACGGTGCCGCTGGTTTCGTCCTGAGCCGGCGCGGTCGATCGGCACGACTGACCGCCATGCGCATGCGATCGCTCCCGATCGCATGCGCGTGACGCCGAGTGATACGTATCGAAGGCGCCGTGCGACTTTGCTTCACCGTCGCACGGCGCCGTTCTTCATCGGCAACGCGATCGCGTCAGCCATGCTGACGCGCATTTCACAGCACTGAATTCGCGGCCGCGACGCAATTTTTTTCTCTTGTTGGCGGGGCCGGTTCAACTTCGTGCCAGTGCGCCTTTCACCCCTTTCACCTTCCGCACCCGGCGCCGCCCCGCTCACACCGGCGTCAGCACTGGCTCCCCCGCGAAATGCCGGGCGGCGTTGTCCAGAAACTGCTGAACCGAACGATCGAGCGCCTCCGGCGACCAGCCGCCCATGTGCGGCGTCAGCACGATATTGTCGAGCGCCGTGAGCGCGCGCGGCGGCTCCGGCTCGCCTTCGTACACGTCGAGCCCGGCGCCCGCGATGCGCCGCTCGCGCAGCGCATCCGCCAAAGCAGCGGTATCGACAACGCTGCCGCGCGACACGTTCACGAGAAAGCCGCCGGGGCCGAGCGCGTCGAGCACCGTGCGATCGATCAGATGACGCGTGCCCGCGCCGCCCGGCGTCGCGACGATCAGGAAATCGGCCCATTGCGCGAGCGCATCGACACGGTCGAAATAGCGATGCGGAACATCCTTCGTGGAACGGTTGTGATAACCGATCTCGATGTCGAAGCCGGCCGCGCGCCGCGCGCATTTCTCGCCGATCTTGCCGAGCCCGACGATGCCGAGCTTCTTGCCCGACACGTTCGGCGGCATCTGCAGCGCGTCGCGCCATACGCCGGCGCGGGTGTTCGCATCGAGTTGCACGACGTTGCGCACCGCCGCCAGCAGCAGCGCGAACGCATGATCGGCGACGCAATCGTCGTTGGTGCCCGCGCCCGTCGCCACGGTGATGCCGCGTGCCTTCGCATGCGCGACATCGATGTGCTCGTAGCCCGCGCCGAGCGCGCTGACGAACGTGAGCTGCGGCAGACGATCGATTTCGGCGGCAGTGAGGCCCGTGCTGCCGTTGGTCAACACCGCGCGGATCGTGCTGCCGTGTTCGGCGATCGCGCGCGCGCGTTCATCGGCGGTCGGTGCATGATGGACGTCGTATGACGCGGCGATCTGGCGCTGCGCGTCGTCGCGCAGCGCGATAAGGACCAGCAGCTCAGGCTTCATGTCAGCAAATGTCCACAGGCGGGAATGCGTTCCAGTGTAACAACGGCGCGTGACGCGTGCGGGTTACCCCCACGCGCGCTGTGGACGTGCCGCCTCACATGGTTTGCCAAAGCCGACTCAGTCAAGTAACTTTCGGCGTAACGTCCCCGTTCTGGAGATTGGCCCCGATGAAGCTCGCCCTGCCCGCCCGAATCCTGGGCCTCGCGTTCGCCGCCGCTGTCGTGGCACCCGGCGCGCACGCCGACACGCCCGTCGTGGTGTCGTCGAAAATCGACACCGAAGGCAACCTGCTCGGCAACGTCATCGCACAGGTGCTGAAGGCCCACGGCATCCCCGTCACCGAAAAGATCGCGCTCGGCACGACCCCGATCGTGCGCAAGGCGCTCACGAGCGGCGAGATCGATATCTACCCCGAATACACGGGCAACGCGGCATTCTTCTTCAACAAGGCCGACGATCCCCTGTGGAAGAACGCGAGCCAGGGCTACGACACCGCGAAGAAGCTCGACTATGCGGCGAACCATCTCGTCTGGCTCGAACCGGCGCCCGCGAACAACACGTGGGGCGTCGCCGTGCTCGCCCCGGTCGCGCAAGCGCAACACCTGAAGACTTTCTCCGATTTCGGCAAGTGGATCGCGGGCGGCGGCAAGCTGAAGCTCGCGGCGTCGGCCGAATTCGTGAACAGCGCGTCCGCGCTGCCGTCGTTCGAGAAGGCGTACGGCTTCAAGCTGAAACCGGATCAGCTCGTCGTGCTGTCGGGCGGCGACACGGCCGCGACGATCAAGGCCGCCGCAAACCAGACCGACGGCGTGAACGCGGCGATGGTGTATGGCACGGACGGCGGGATCGCATCGAGCGGCCTCGTCGTGCTCGACGACGACAAGCACGTGCAGCCCGTCTACGCGCCGACACCGGTGATTCGCGAAGTCGTGCTCAAAGCGCATCCACAAATCGCCGAATACCTGAAGCCGGTGTTCGCAAGCCTCGACCTGAAGACGCTGCAGGCGCTGAACGCGCGCATTCAAATCAACGGCGAACCGGCCGCCGGCGTGGCAAAGAGCTACCTGAAGTCGAAAGGCTTCGTCAAGTGACGGGTCGCGCGGTGCCGTCCGCGCGGCGCGTCACGCTCGACAAGGTCGGCATCCTGATCGGTGTCCTGACGATCGTGGCGGTATTCGGCATGCCGTTCATGGTGCTTCGGCCGAACCGCATCGCGGCCGGCACGGGGCTGTCGGCGTTCGCCGCGCTGCCCGCCGTGCAGGGGGCCGCGCTCGCCGCGTTGTGGGTCGTCGGCGCGTTGTGGGCGATGACGGCGAGCCGTCCTGCATGGCGGCTCGCGGCCGGCTGCACGTGGCTCGCGACGCTGGCCTACGCGGTCGGCGCCGCGGCGACGCACGTCGTCGCACCCGACGACGTGCTCGCACGCGTGTCGCCCGCGGCGGGCGTCTGGCTGCTGCTGTTCGCGTGGGCCGTGCTGGTGGCCGACGCACTCGCGCGGCTCGCATTCGGCCCCTGGCGCCGCCTCGTCGCACTCGTCGTCGCGATCGCAGCGATATCGCTGCCGCTCGCGAGCGGCTGGTGGGACGGCCTGTCCGTGATGCGCGAATACGCTGTGCGCAGCGACGACTTCTGGCGCGAGGCAATCCGGCACGTGTCGCTCGCGGGCGGATCGGTCGCGGCCGCGCTCGTCGCGGGCCTGCCGCTCGGCATCGCGTGCGCGCGGGTCGCGCCGGTGCGCACCGTCGTGATGCCGGTGCTCAATATCGTGCAGACGATTCCGAGCATCGCGATGTACGGGCTGATGATGGTGCCGCTCGGCCTGCTCGCCGCGCACGTGCCGCTCGCGGCCGCGCTCGGCGTCCGCGGGATCGGCGTCGCGCCGGCCGTGCTCGCGCTGTTTCTGTACTCGCTGCTGCCGATCGCGTCGAGCGTCGTGGTCGGGCTCGAGCAGGTGCCGCCGCATGTGACCGAAGCGGCTCGCGCGATGGGCATGACGCGCGCGCAGCGGCTGCTGCGCGTCGACCTCGTGCTCGCATTGCCGGTGATCCTGAGCGGCGTGCGCATCGTGCTCGTGCAGAACATCGGGCTGACCGCGGTCGCCGCGCTGATCGGCGGCGGCGGCTTCGGCACCTTCATCTTCCAGGGGATCGGGCAATCGGCCGCCGATCTCGTGCTGCTCGGCGCGATCCCGACGATCGCGCTCGCGCTGGCGGCCGCCGTCGTGTTCGAAGCCGCGACCACGCTCGCGAAGGGACGTACCGCATGATCGAGATCGAACGCATCGGCAAACGCTTCGGCGACGTCGTCGCCGTCGACGACGTATCGATGACGATGAAGCAAGGCACGATCACCGCGCTCGTCGGTGCATCGGGCAGCGGTAAGTCGACGCTGCTGCGGATGATCAACCGTCTGATCGCGCCGACCGCCGGCACGATCCGCATCGACGGCGTCGACACCGCGAGCGTACCGCCCGAGCAGTTGCGGCGGCGCATCGGCTACGTGATCCAGGGGCACGGCCTGTTTCCGCACTGGAGCGTCGCGCGCAACATCGCGACCGTGCCGCGCCTGCTCGGCTGGCCGGCCGAGCGCATCGACGCGCGCGTGCGCGAACTGCTCGACCTGTTTCATCTGGCACCGGCCGAATTCGCGGACAAGCTGCCGCACGAACTGTCGGGCGGCCAGCAGCAGCGCGTCGGCGTCGCACGTGCGCTCGCGGCCGAGCCCGCGATGCTGCTGATGGACGAGCCGTTCGGCGCGCTCGATCCGATCATCCGCAACAAGGCGCAGGACGATCTGTACGCGCTGCAGCGCCGCCTCGGCATCACGGTCGTGATCGTCACGCACGATATCGAGGAAGCGCTGAAACTCGGCGACACGATCGCGGTGATGGACGGCGGACGGCTGCTGCAGGTCGCGTCGCCGGCCGAGATTCTCGGCAAGCCGGCCGCGGGTGTCGTCGAGCAGCTCGTCGCCGGCGTCGATCGGCCGCTGCGCCTGCTCGCGCTGACGCCGATCGACGCGGTCGCCGAGCCCGGTCACGCCGACGGCGAACCGATCGCCGCGACGCGCACGCTGCGCGACGCCGTGTCCGAGCTGCTGTGGCGCGGAGCGGACGCATTGCCGGTCGATGACGGCAATGGGCGCGATACGCCGCGCCGCATCACGTTCGACGCGATCCGCACACACGCGAGAAAACCCGCATGACGACGCGGCTCGCGCGTTCGCCCCTGCCGCAGCGGCTGCCCGCGCATATCGCGCGCGCGGCCGCGTTCGCGCTGCTGCTCGTGCTGCTGTTGCGCCCCGCGTGGCTGCAGGGCGTGTTCGCGCCGTTCGCGGACAACGGCGCGCCAGTCATCTACGATCGCGCGAGCCTGCTCGACCTCACGCTCGCGCATCTCGGCACCGTCGCGCTGTCGAGCCTGATCGGCACGGTGGTCGCGGTCGCGGCCGGCATCGCGGTGACGCGGCCGTCCGGCGCGGATTTCCTGCCGGTTGCGCGCAGCGTCGTCGACATCGGCCAGACCTTTCCGCCCGTCGCGGTGCTCGCGCTTGCGGTGCCGGCCGTCGGCTTCGGGTTGAAACCCGTGCTGATCGCGCTCGTTCTGTATGGGCTCCTGCCGATTTTCGAGAGCACGATCGCAGGGCTCGAAGACGTGCCGCGCGATGTCGTCGACGCCGCGCGCGGGATGGGGATGAGCGGTTGGCAACAACTGGTGTCGGTCGAGCTGCCGCTCGCGTTTCCGGTGATCGTGAACGGAATCCGGCTCGCGGTCGTGATCAATCTCGGCACCGCGACGATCGGGTCGACGGTCGCCGCGCGCGGGCTCGGCGACGTGATCATCGCGGGCCTGCAGACGTCGAACACGGCGTTCGTGCTGCAGGGCGGCGTGATCGTCGGGCTGCTCGCGGTGCTGGTCAGCGATGCGATCGGCGCGCTTGCACGGGTGGCGAGCGCGCGGCGGGCGTAGCACGCATCCGCGATCGCTACCCCGTGCATGAAATGAGGGACGCGAGAGAAAATCCGGCCGCGCTTCATCCGGACTCCGATACGTGTTGGCGCAACGATCGAACCTGTCCGGAGCACGCGCCGACAAAAGCCTACATCACGCTTTCATTCGAGCCCGCGCTCGCACACGTCCGACGATTGGCCGATATACTATGCGCCTCTCATTTCCCCGCACTCCACCATGCGACGACGGTTTCTCTGGCTGATCGTGCTTTCGCTCGGCATCGCGCACCAGGCCTCGGCGCAGCAGGCGCCTGCATTGCCTGCCTCCGCGCCCGAAGCGGCCGCATCCGCGCCGGCCGACGCCTCGGCCCCACTCGCGAACGATCAGCCCAACGAAGCAAACCGCCGCATCACGTCCTACCTGACGAAGAAATTCGGTGTCGCGAAAGAGCGCGCCGCGAAGCTCGCCGATATCGTGAGCATGACCGCGACGAAATATTCGCTGCCTCCGGCACTCGTTTACGCCATCATCTCGATCGAATCGCGCTTTCAGGAAAAGGCGCGCGGCCAGCATGGCGCGACCGGGCTGATGCAGGTGGTGCCTTCCGCGCACCGCGGCATGCTGCGCAACGTGAAAGATCTGACCGAACCGAATGCGAACGTCGAAGCCGGCTCGAAGATCCTGTCGGGCTATGTGCGGGCGGCCGGCGGCAACGTGCAGGCCGGGCTGAAAAGCTACGGCGGATCGAATGCGTATGCGGCGAAGGTGATGCAGCGGGTCGACACGTTCCGCTTCGTGCTCGAACCCGAAGACGGCGCGAAGCGCGCGAACGATACGAACGCGCGCATGGTGCCGGTCAGCGATCCGTCGACCGCGGCGAGCCGCAACGCGAAGTAAGCGCACTGCGCACCGCACGTGCGATCCTGAAGCGGCACGACGCGCGACATTACACACCGACCGTCCATCACTCGCGCGCGAAATGCGCACGCAGAAACTCGATGAAATGCTGCGTCTTCGCGGGCAGCAAACGCGTTTCGGTCATCGCATGGACGGGAAACGGCGCGTCGTGACTTCGTCATGACGCGCCGCCTTGAAACGATACGGACTGCTCAGCCCGTCACAGCTGCCCCGCCGCTCCCGTCCACCGCAGGTAATCCCCACGCGTCCAGTCGAGCGACACGCCAACGCGCTTCGTCCCCGGCCGGATCTTCGGCTTGTACATCGACAGCGTCAGCGACTCCAGCGCGGGCCATTCGCGGAACGACATCACCGCGAGATCGGCGACGAGCGTTTCGAGCAGCCGCGTATGCGGCTTGTGCGACAGGAACGACGCGACGCGTGCGCAGTATCCGTCGTAGTCGATCCACTCGCCCTGCTCGCTCGGCTCGCAGCGATACCCGAGCCGCGCATCGATCACGATCGGCTGCGGCGCCTCGTGCTCGTGCGCGTGGATGCCGATCCGCGCGGGCACCTTCAGTTCGTCGACGAACACGCTCCAGCCACGCCCGCGCAGGCGCGGCGCGTCGATCGCCACGAACGGTTCGTCGAACGGCTTCATGATACGAGCGGCGCCGCGGCGTCGAGCATGATGCGCACGAAATAGTCGGCGAAACTGCGACGCAGGACGATCTCGAACGTATCGTCGCCGGTCGGGATCAGCGTGATCGGCGACTTGAAGTAGTGCGACTGCGCGCACTGACCCGGCTTGAGCACACGCGGATGCAGATCGAGCGGGCAGCCGCGCGCGATCACGTCGCGCACGCGTTCGCCGCTGACCTCGACCACCGTGTAGCCGCTGCCGACGTCGACGGCCGCCGCATACGAACCCTGCACGGCCTCCGCGAGTTGCGCCTCGAGCACGCCCGCCTGCACGGGCCCGTTCGAACGCACGAGCCACTCGTCGGGACCGAGCCACAGCACGTCGTACTCGGCGCCGCGCGCCACCGTGTTCGGCGCCGACGGCGGCCGGCAGCCGACCACGCGCTCGAACGCGCTGACGAATGCCGGGTCGCTCAGTTCGCCGCGCACGTTCACGAGATCGAGGAACGCCCGCTCGCGCAGCATGAACTTCTTCGACGCGCGCGCCTGGTGCGGCTTCAGCACATCGGCCGCGCCGACGAACGGCGATTCAAGCGTCACGCCCGCGCCCGTCACTTGCGACTGGTTTCTGGTTTCATTCCACATGCTGGCGCACCCCTTCGGTATCGTAGAAAACCGGGCTCGAGATCTTCGCGGTGACGCGCTTGCCGTTGGCCAGCGGAATCACGACGCTCTCGCCCATCTTGTTCAGGCCGCCCTTCACCACCGCCAGCGCGATCGAGCGCTTCAGGATCGGGCTGTAATAACTCGACGTCACGTGGCCGATCATCGGCGTCGGATCGACCGCCGACACCTGCGTGTCCTTCGCGATGATCTGCGCGCCTTCCGGCAGCACGAACTGTTCGTCCTCGGTCAGCAGGCCGACGAACTGCTTGCGGCCTTCCTTCTGCGTATCGGAGCGCGACAGCGAACGCTTGCCGAGGAAGTCCTTCGACTTCGCGACGAGCCCGCCCATCCCGAGGTCGTACGGCGTGATCGAGCCGTCGGTATCCTGGCCGACGATGATGTAGCCCTTCTCCGCGCGCAGCACGTGCATCGTCTCGGTGCCGTACGGCGTGATGTCGAATTCGGCACCGGCCGCCATCAGCGCTTCCCACACCGCGCGGCCCGCATTGGCCGGCACGTTCACTTCATAGGCGAGCTCGCCGGAGAAGCTGATCCGCATCACGCGCGCCTTCGCGCCCGCGACGGTGCCGTTCCGGTAGCTCATGAACGGGAACGCGTCGTTGCCGAAGTCGATGTCCTGGCACACCTTCTGCACGACCTTGCGGCTCTTCGGTCCGACCACCGCGAACGTCGCCCAGTGATCGGTGACGGACGCGAGCCGCACCTTCATGTCGGGCCATTCGGTCTGCAGCCAGCGCTCGAGCCACGTGAGCACGCGCGCCGCGCCGCCGGTGGTCGTCGTCATCATGAAATGCTGGTCGGCGAGGCGCACCGTCACGCCGTCGTCGAACACCATCCCGTTTTCGTCGAGCATCAGCCCGTAGCGGCACTTGCCGATCTCGAGCTTGTTCCACGGGTTCGTGTACATCCAGTTCAGCAGCTTCACCGCGTCCGGACCCTGGATGTCGATCTTGCCGAGCGTCGACGCGTCGAGGATGCCGACGCCGTTGCGCACCGCCAGGCATTCGCGCTTCACGGCCGCATGCAGATCCTCGCCGTTCTTCGGGAAATACCACGGCCGCTTCCAGTTGCCGACGTCTTCGAACATCGCGCCGTGCTCGACGTGCCATTCATGCACGGCCGTCTTGCGGATCGGGTCGAGGAAGTCGCCCGTCTCGCGGCCCGCGAACGTACCGAACGACACGGGCGTGTAGTTCGGGCGGAACGTCGTCGTGCCCGTTTCCGGAATCGTCTTGCCGAGCGCCTGCGCGAGGATCGCCATCCCGTTGATGTTGCCGAGCTTGCCCTGGTCGGTGCCGAAGCCCATCGCGGTGTAGCGCTTCACGTGCTCGACCGACTCGAAGCCTTCGCGCGCGGCCAGCAGGATGTCGGCGGCCGCCACGTCGTTCTGGAAGTCGACGAACTGCTTCGGCCCGCGTGCGGCGGCCTCGCGGCTGCCGACGAGCCACAACGGCTGCAGCGCGCCTTCGACGGTTTCCGCGACCTGCGGCGCGACGGGGCGCTGCGCGGCCGTGAAGCCCGCTGCCTTCGCCGCTTCGGCGCCCGCGTCGACCGCGAGCCGCAGCGCACGGGCGAGACCGAACTCGCCAGCGGCCGCGCCGATGCTCGCTTCCGCTTGCACGGGCTTGCCCGGCAGGAAGCAGGCCTTCTCGTCGTTCCAGCACGCCTTGCCGCCCGACTGCGCGAACAGGTGCAGCACCGGGCTGAAGCCGCCCGACATCGCGACGAGGTCGCACGGTAGCGACTGCAGCTTGCCGCCGGTCTGGCCGTTCGTGTAGGACGCGACGTCGACCGACGATACGCGCCACTTACCCGAAGCAGCCGTCACGACCGCACCGCTCATCACCGTCACGCCCTGCCGCTTCGCGGCCGCGGGCAGCGCGCCGCTCGACGACGCACGCGAATCGACGACCGTCACCTTGGCACCGCACGCCTTCAGGTCGAGCGCGGTCTGGTATGCACGATCGTTGTTCGTGAACACGACCACGTTGCGGCCCGGCAGCACACCGTAGCGATGCACGTAGGTGGACACCGCGCCGGCGAGCATCACGCCCGGCAGGTCGTTGTTGCCGAACACGATCGGACGCTCGTGCGCGCCGGTCGCGAGGATCACGCGCTTCGCGCGGACCTTCCACAGCAGCTCGCGCGTGCCCTTGCGCATCGACACCGGCTGGTGATCGGTCAGGCGCTGCGTGACCGTCACGAGGTTGTGGTCCTGATAACCGAACGCGGTGCTGCGCGACAGGATCGTCACGTCGGGCAGCTTGCGCAGTTCGGCCTCGATCTTCTCGACCCACTGCAATGCCGGCTTCGCGTCGATTTCCGCGCGGCACGACAGCAGGCTGCCGCCGAGTTCGCGCTGGTCGTCGACGAGGATCACGCGTGCGCCGGCCGTCGCGGCCGCATGCGCGGCGGCGAGGCCCGACGGGCCACCGCCGACCACGAGCACGTCGCAGTGCGCGTAGCATTTGTCGTAGCGATCGGCGTCGAGCACCTCGGGCGCCTTGCCGAGGCCGGCGGCCTCGCGGATCTTCTCCTCGTACTTCGGCCACATGTTGCGCGGCCACATGAAGGTCTTGTAGTAGAACCCGGCCGGCATGAAGCGCGAGAACTTCTGGTTGATCGCGTACTTGTCGTTCTCGAGCGACGGCGCCGCGTTCACGCTCGTCGCGACAAGGCCCTGGTACAGCTCGATCTCGGTCGCGCGCGCGTTCGGCACCGTGTACGGGCCGGTCTCGAGCTGCACGACGGCATTCGGTTCCGCGACGTCCGCCGTCACGATCCCGCGCGGACGGTGGTACTTGAAGCTGCGCGCGACGAAGTGCACGCCGTTCGCGAGCAGCGCGGATGCGAGCGTGTCGCCCTGGAAGCCCTGATACGTGCGGCCGTTGAACGTGAACGTCAGCGGAATCGCGCGATTGATGCGGCCACCGGTGCCGAGGCGGTCTTTCTGGCTCATTTGCTCGTGCCCTCTTCGTGTGCGTTGCCGGCGGCTGCACCGCCGAACTTTTCGTAGCCCTTGATATCGTAGGTCACCGTGTCGCGCGTGACCTTGAACCAGCGGCGGCAGCCCTGCGTGTGCAGCCACTGCTCGCGGTGGATACCGCGCTTGTTCTCGCGCATGAACACGTATTCGCCCCATTCGCGGTCGGTCATGTTCTCGTTCGCAACCGGGCGCACGATGTCGGCTTCACCGCCGCACGTGAACTCGGATTCGGCGCGCGGCCCGCACCACGGACATTCGATCAGCAACATGTTTCTTTCTCCTCGTTCAGTGCGGGGGTCAGTGCGCGACGGCGGCGGCGCCGTGCTCGTCGATCAGGTGGCCCGTGTAGAAGCGGTCGAGCGCGAACGGCGCGTTCAGCGGATGCGGTTCGTCGCGGGCGATCGTGTGCGCGAACACCCAGCCCGAGCCCGGCGTCGCCTTGAAGCCGCCGGTGCCCCAGCCGCAGTTGAAGTAGAGGCCCTTCACGTCGGTCTTGGTGATGATCGGGCACGCGTCCGGCGACACGTCGACGATGCCGCCCCACTGGCGGTTCATTCGCACGCGCGAGAACACCGGGAACATCTCGACGATCGCCTGCAGCGTGCTTTCGATGATGTGGAAGCTGCCGCGCTGGCCGAAGCCCGTGTACTGGTCGATACCCGCGCCGATCACGAGGTCGCCCTTGTCGGACTGGCTGATGTACGCGTGCACCGCGTTCGACATGATCACCGAGTTGACCACCGGCTTGATCGGCTCCGACACCAGCGCCTGCAGCGGGTGGCTCTCGATCGGCAGGCGCACGCCGGCCATGTCGGCGAGCGTCGTCGTGTTGCCGGCTGCGACCACCGCGACCTTCTTCGCCTTGATGAAGCCCTTCACCGTATCGACGCCGACCACCGCGCCGCCTTCGCGACGAATGCCCGTCACCTGGCAGTTCTGGATGATGTCGACGCCGGCGCGGTCGGCGCCGCGGGCGAAGCCCCAGGCCACCGCGTCGTGACGCGCGACGCCCGCACGGCGCTGGATCGATGCGCCGAGCACCGGATAGCGGCTGTTCAGGTTGATCGTCGGCTCGATTTCCTTGATCTGCGCGGGCGTCAGGAATTCGGCGTCGACGCCGTTCAGGCGGTTCGCGTTCACGCGACGCTCGGTGTCACGCACGTCCTGCAGCGTATGCGCGAGGTTCATCACGCCGCGCTGGCTGAACATCACGTTGTAGTTGAGGTCCTGCGACAGCCCTTCCCACAGCTTCATCGCCTTCTCGTACAGCGCGGCCGATTCGTCCCACAGGTAGTTCGAACGCACGATCGTCGTGTTGCGCGCGGTGTTGCCGCCGCCGATCCAGCCCTTCTCGAGGATCGCGACGTTCGTGATGCCGTGTTCCTTCGCGAGGTAATACGCGGTCGCGAGGCCGTGGCCGCCGCCGCCGACGATCACGACGTCGTATTCCTTCTTCGGTTCCGGGCTCTTCCACTGCTTTTCCCAGTTCTCGTGATACGAGAGGCCGTTGCGGAACAGGCTGAATATCGAGTAGCGGCTCATGTTAGTGATCCTTCGTTAGCATTCGATGACGTTCACGGCAAGACCGCCGCGCGACGTTTCCTTGTATTTCGTCTTCATGTCGGCACCCGTCTCGCGCATCGTCTTGATCACCGAATCGAGCGATACGTAGTGCTGGCCGTTACCCTTGAGCGCCATCCGCGATGCGTTCAGCGCCTTGATCGCGCCCATCGCGTTGCGTTCGATGCACGGAATCTGCACGAGCCCGCCAACCGGATCGCAGGTCATGCCGAGGTTGTGCTCCATCCCGATCTCGGCCGCGTTCTCGACCTGGTCGGGCGTGCCGCCCATCACCGCGGCGAGCGCGGCTGCGGCCATCGAGCACGCGACGCCCACTTCGCCCTGGCAGCCGACTTCCGCGCCCGAGATCGACGCCGTTTCCTTGTAGATGATCCCGATCGCCGCGGCCGTCAGCAGGAATTCGACGATGCCGGCTTCGTTCGAGCCCGGCACGAACTTCACGTAGTAGTGCAGCACCGCGGGGATCACGCCGGCCGCGCCGTTCGTGGGCGCGGTGACGACCCGGCCGCCCGCCGCGTTCTCCTCGTTGACGGCCATTGCATACAGGTTGACCCAGTCGAGCATCGACAGCGGATCGCGCAGCGACTCCTCCGAACGCGCCCGCAGGCGCCCGTTCAGTTCGGCCGCGCGACGCTTCACGCGCATCGGGCCCGGCAGTTCGCCCTCGACCTTGCAGCCGCGCTCGACGCACGCGGCCATCGTGCGCCAGATCGCGAGCAGCCCGCCGCGCACCTCGTCTTCCGGACGCAGCGTGCATTCGTTGCGCAGCATCAGCTCGGCGATCGACAGCCCGTGTTCGCGGCACTGGCGCATCAGGTCGTCGCCGGTGCGGAACGGATACGGCACGTCGGCCGCAGCACGCACGCCGTTTACGCGATCGCCGTCGCGGTTCACGACGAAGCCGCCGCCGATCGAGTAATACTCCTTCTCGACGAGCAGCTGGCCGTGCTCGTCGAACGCCTGGAAGCGCATCCCGTTCGGATGCACGATGCTCGTGCCGCTCATCAGCTTGCGATAGAAGCCGATGTTCTCCTTCTCGTCGAAGCGAATCGTCTGCTTGCCGAGCAGCGCCAGCGACTTCTCCGCGCGGATCGCCGCGAGCCGGGGCTCGATCAGGTCCGGATCGATCGTGTCGGGCAAATGGCCCTCGAGGCCGAGCAGCACCGCCTTGTCGGTGCCGTGGCCCTTGCCCGTTGCACCGAGCGAGCCGTATAGTTCGACCCGCACGCGGCGCACGAAGCCGAGCAGGTTCGCGTCCTCGATGTGCGACGCGAAACGGCACGCGGCGATCATCGGGCCGACCGTATGCGAGCTGGACGGGCCGATACCGATCTTGAACAGGTCGAACGCGCTGACGTTCATCTGACTTCCTCTGTGGGCGTACGTGAAATGTCGTTGGCATCAGTACATCAAAGCGTAAAATTGGCCGATAGAACAAAAACGGCATCGGCGTGGGATACCGCCGCCAAGCCCCGCGCAGGACGGCCGGAAAGTGCGTTTTGACGATGATTGACGACGAAAAACCACAAGTCGGCCGGCGCGCGCGCCAGCCGGCAACCGTGCCCGCGAACAGACTGCAACGAGTGAGACCCGCCTTCCGGGCGTGACGAGATTGACCGCGATGACACCCGACGTACCCGCTTCCCCCCTCGCCGAACCCGCGCCGCAGCGCATCCGTTTCGGCATCGTGCTGCTGCCGAACTTCACGCTCACGGCCTTTTCGGGTTTCGTCGACATGCTGCGGCTGTCGGCCGACGACGGCGACTACAGCAAGCCGGTGCGCTGCGCGTGGAGCGTGATCGGCGAAACGCTGGCGCCGGTGCGCGCGAGTTGCGGGATCCAGATCACGCCGTGGGAAACCTTCGAGAGCGCCGAACCGTTCGACTACGTGGTCGTGGTCGGCGGGCTGCTGCATTCGGGGCCGCAAGCCGGCCCCGAAACGCTCGACTTCATCCGCCGTGCGGCCACGGGCGGCGCGACGGTCGTCGGGATCTGCACGGGCGTGTTCACGCTGATGCGCGCGAACGTGCTCGACGGCTACCGCACGTGCGTGAGCTGGTTCCACTACTGGGATTTCATCGAGCGCTTCCCGAACGCCGATCCCGACATGCTGATCGCCGATCGCCTGTTCGTGATCGACCGACGCCGGATCACCTGCTCGGGCGGCCGCGCATCGATCGACGTCGCCGCCGCGATCCTGCTGCGCCATTTCGATCATGCGACCGTGCAGAAGGCGCTGCGCATCCTGCTCGTGGGCGAGATGCAGAAGGGCAATGCGCCGCAGCCGCATCCGCCGGGCCTCGAGCCGGCCACGCACCCGAAGGTCAAGCGCGCGATTCTCCTGATGGAACAGCATGTCGGCCGCGCGCTGCCGCTCGAGGAACTCGCGTGCAAGCTCGACATGTCGACGCGCCAGCTCGAGCGGCTGTTCAAGGCCGAGACGGGCAAGAGCCCGCAGGCGTTCGCGAAGCAGGTGCGGCTGCGCACGGCCGCGTGGCTGCTGACCAGCTCCGACCGCACCGTCGCCGATATCGCGTCGAGTTGCGGGTTCGCCGACGCGTCGCACCTCGGCCGCGAGTTCCGCAAGCAGTTCGGCGTGCCGCCGGCGACCTATCGCGAGCGCGGCGGGGACGGCGCAGAAGCCGGCGTGCCGGTGACCGCCGATTCCGATCCCGTCGAAGACATCGCCGACTGACGATCGCGCGCGCCGCCCGCGCGCGCCCTTTCCCGCCCTTTCCTTCTCCTGCCCGCGCCTTGGACGTCGCACGATCGCGGCATTTTCCCGCCACTTGGAACCGGTTCCAATCAACTTGACCGACGTTGCAGGCCGTTGACCGAGGGTTATCCCGGATGCTGACGCACCTTCAAATTTGTATGATGACCACATCACCTTACAAACCAGAGCGTCATGTTCGAGAAGATTCCCGCCCGTGCGATGAGCGACCACGTCGCGCAGCAGCTGCTGAAGCAGATCGAAGTCGGCAGTTTCTCGGCCACCGGCAAGCTGCCGACGGAAGCCGTGCTCGCGCAGGAATTCGGCGTGAGCCGCACCGTGATCCGCGAGGCGATCTCGCGGCTGAAGAACGAAGGCGTGGTCGAGCCGCGCCAGGGCAGCGGCGTATACGTGAACCAGCACGGCGCGATCCGGCCGCTGCGGATCGACTACGCGGAAGCCGTCGAGGCGAGCTCGCTGCCGCATCTGCTCGCGGTGCGCCGCGCGATCGAGGCTGAAGTCGCGGCCGAAGCCGCGCTGCACCACACGGCCGACGACATGGCCGACATCGACGACGCATTGCGCAAGATCGACGACGCGGCGGCCGAAGGGCGCGACGGCGTCGCGGAAGACGTCGCGTTCCACCGCACGATCGCGGCCGTCACCGGCAACCCGTATTTCCTGAAGACGCTGCAGTTTCTGAACCAGTACCTCGAGGCCGGCGTGAAGGTCACGCGGCGCAACGAAGCGACGCGCGAGGATTTCTCGCGGCAGGTGCGCGAGGAACACGCGGCGATCGCCGACGCGATCCGCGCGCGCGACCCGATGGCGGCGCGCAACGCGGCGCGCACGCACATGTACAACGCCGCCCGCCGTCTCGCGGAAGCCGGCATCTGCTGATGAACGATTGCTGAATGCGGCGGCCCGGGCCGAACCGGTGCCGTCGTTGTCCCGAACCTTTCCCGAATCGATCAAGGTTGACCATGTCACGAAATGTTGGAGTCATCGGCCTGGGCGCGATGGGCCTCGGCGTCGCCCGCTCGCTGCTGCGCGCGGGGTTCCGCGTGCACGCATGCGACGTGCGCGACACCGTGCTGCAGGCGTTCGCGGCCGAAGGCGGCGTGGCCTGCGCGAGCCCGGCCGAACTCGGCGCGCGATGCGATGTCGTCGTCACGCTCGTCGTCAATGCCGCGCAGACCGAAACGGTGCTGTTCGGCGAGCACGGCGCGGTCGCGGCGATGAAGCCGGGCGGCGTCGTGATCGCGAGCGCGACCGTCGCGCCCGACTTCGCGGTCGCGCTCGGCGCGCGCATCGAGGCCGCGGGCCTGCAGATGCTCGACGCGCCAGTATCCGGCGGCGCCGCGCGCGCGGCCTCCGGCGAGATGACGATGATGACGTCCGGCCCCGCCGCCGCGTATGCCGGCTGCGACGACGTGCTCGACGCGATCGCCGGCAAGGTGTACCGCCTCGGCGACGCGCACGGCATCGGCTCGAAGGTGAAGATCATCAACCAGCTGCTCGCCGGCGTGCATATCGCGGCGGCCGCCGAGGCGATGGCCCTGGGCCTGCGCGAAGGCGTCGATGCCGACGCGCTCTACGACGTGATCACGCACAGCGCCGGCAACTCGTGGATGTTCGAGAACCGCGTGCCGCACATCCTGAACGGCGACTACACGCCGCTGTCGGCCGTCGACATCTTCGTGAAGGATCTCGGCCTCGTGCTCGATACCGCGCGGCGCAGCAAGTTCCCGCTGCCGCTGTCGGCCACCGCGCACCAGATGTTCATGAGCGCATCGAGCGCCGGCCACGGCGGCGAAGACGATTCCGCCGTGATCAAGACTTTCCCCGGCATCACGCTGCCGCCCGCCCGCTGATTCGAACGACGTTCCTGCCATGACCGCTTCCGCTTCCCGTCCCCTGCTCGGCTGCATCGCCGACGATTTCACCGGCGCGACCGATCTCGCGAACATGCTCGTCAAGAGCGGCATGCGTACCGTGCAGACGATCGGCGTGCCCGCCGGCGACGCCGCAATCGACGCCGACGCGATCGTCGTCGCGCTGAAGTCGCGCACGATTCCCGCCGCCGACGCCGTCGCGCAATCGCTCGCCGCCCACGAATGGCTGCGCGCGCAGGGCTGCCGGCAATTCTTCTTCAAGTACTGCTCGACGTTCGACTCGACCGACGCGGGCAACATCGGGCCCGTCGCCGATGCGCTGCTCGACGCGGCCGGCGGCGGCTTCGCGATCGCGTGCCCGGCGTTCCCGGAAAACGGCCGCACGATCTTCCGCGGCCACCTGTTCGTCGGCGACGTGCTGCTGAACGAATCGGGCATGGAGAACCACCCGCTCACGCCGATGAAGGACGCGAACCTCGTGCGCGTGCTGCAGCGGCAAACGAAGTCGCAGGTCGGCCTGATCCGCTACGACACGATCGCGCTGGGCGCGGCCGCCGTGCGCACGCGGATCGAGCAGCTGCGCGCGGAAGGCGCGCGCTTCGCGATCGCCGACGCGCTGTCGGATCGCGACCTCTACGTGCTCGGCGAAGCGTGCGCGGGCCTGCCGCTCGTCACCGGCGGCTCGGGCGTCGCCCTCGGCCTGCCCGCGAATTTCCGTCGCGCGGATCAGCTGCCCGAGCGCGACAACGCGGCCTCGCTGCCGCGCATCGACGGGTTGTCGGCGGTGCTCGCCGGCAGCGCGTCGAAGGCAACCAACGCCCAGGTCGCCGCGTGGCGCGAAAGCCGGCCGAGCTTCCGGATCGATCCGCTCGCGGCCTCGCGCGGCGAGCCCGTCGTCGACGCCGCACTCGCGTTCGCACGCTCGCACCTGCCGCAACCCGTGCTGATCTACGCGACCGCGACACCCGACGAAGTGAAGGCCGTCCAGCAGGCGCTCGGCGTCGAGGCGGCCGGCCATCTCGTCGAGAGCACGCTCGCGGCGATCGCCAGGGGCTTGCGCGAGCTCGGCGTGCGCAAGTTCGTCGTCGCCGGTGGCGAGACGTCCGGCGCGGTCGTGCAGGCGCTCGACGTGAAGTCGCTGCAGATCGGTTCGCAGATCGATCCGGGCGTGCCGGCGACGGCCACCATCGACGCACAGCCGCTCGGCCTCGCGCTGAAATCCGGCAACTTCGGCACGGTGGACTTTTTCGACAAGGCGCTGCGCGCGCTCGACGGAGCCGCATGATGAGCCACGAAGCGAAACTGCGCGAAGAGATCTGCGTCGTCGGCGCGAGCCTGTATGCGCGCGGCCACGCAGTCGGCAGTGCAGGCAACATCAGCGCGCGTCTGGACGACGGCTGGCTGATCACGCCGACCGATGCCTGCCTCGGCCGCCTCGACCCGAACGACATCGCGAAGGTCGGCCTGGACGGCCAGCCGCGCTCGGGCGGCAAGCCGTCGAAGACGCTCGCGCTGCATCGCGGAATCTACGCGCGCAACGCGCAGGCGAACGGCATCGTCCATACGCATTCGACGCACCTCGTCGCGCTGACGCTCGCGGGCGTATGGCGCGACACCGACGTGCTGCCGCCGATCACGCCGTACTACGTGATGAAGGTCGGCCACATTCCGCTGATCCGCTATCGCCGCCCCGGCGACCCGGCCGTCGCGGCCGAAGTCGCGGCACTCGCCGATCAGGTTCGCGGCGTGCTGCTCGACCGCCTCGGCCCGGTGATGTGGGGGCAGTCGGTGTCGCACGCGTCGTACGCGCTCGAGGAACTCGAGGAAACCGCGCGGCTTTGGCTGATGACGAACCCGAAGCCCGAGCCGCTGTCCGACGCCGCGCTCGACGAGCTGCGCCAGACCTTCGGCGCACGCTGGTAACGCAACACATCGCGCCTGGAGCACGCAGGACTACGTATCGATTCCCATGCCCGCCGTGTGCGCGGGCCCTTCCATCAGCACACACGACACAATCCGGCGGCGTGCGCGCCGCCGGCACATGACATCCCAGGAGACGACGATGACTGCTCTCGACGCGGCCGCAGGCCGCTCGCCCGCCGCGCCCGCCCAATCGGCCGAACTCGACCGCACCTACAAAAAAGTGTTCTGGCGCATCGTGCCGTTCCTGATGCTCTGCTACGTGGTCGCGTATCTTGATCGCGTCAACGTCGGCTTCGCGAAGCTGCAGATGTCGCAGGACCTCGCGTTCAGCGAAACCGTGTTCGGCCTCGGCGCCGGCATCTTCTTCCTCGGCTACTTCCTGTTCGAACTGCCGAGCAACATGCTGATGCACCGCATCGGCGCGCGTATCTGGATCGCTCGGATCATGATCACGTGGGGCCTGCTGTCCGCGCTGTTCGCGTTCGTGAAGACGCCGACGCAGTTCTACGTGCTGCGCTTCCTGCTCGGTCTCGCGGAAGCCGGCTTCTATCCGGGCGTGATCCTGTACCTCACGTACTGGTTCCCGTCGCATCGCCGCGCGAAGATCATCGCGGTGTTCATGTCGGCGATTCCGGTGTCGGGCATCTTCGGCAACCCGCTGTCGGGCTGGATCATGGAGCGCTTCCACGGCGGCTCGGGCTTTCACGGCTGGCAATGGATGTTCATGATCGAGGCCGTGCCGGCCGTGCTCGTGGGCATCGCGACGATCCTGTATCTCGACAACAGCATTCGCAGCGCGAAGTGGCTCGACGAGCGCGAGAAGCAGATCCTCGAGGATGAAATCGCCGCGCAGCCGCAGGAACAGCAACAGCACGGCCATTCGCTGAAGGCCGTGTTCTCCGATCCGCGCATGTGGTGGATGTCGCTGATCTACTTCGCGTTCGTCACCGGTCAGTACGGTCTTACGTTCTGGATGCCGACGCTCGTCAAGTCGACCGGCATCACCGATACGTTGCAGATCGGCCTGCTGTCGGCGATTCCGTTCGTCGTCGCGATCGTCGTGATGAACCTGTTCGGCCACAGCGCGGACAAGCGCCGCGAACGCCGCTGGCACCTGATCGTGCCGGCGCTGATGGGCGCGGTCGGGTTTGCGGTCGCCGCGTCGTACTCGCACAATACGGCGGTGTCGATCGTGTTCCTGTCGCTCGCGGCGGGCGGCGTGCTGACCTGCGCACCGCTGTTCTGGTCGCTGCCGACCGCGTTCCTCGCCGGCTCCGCCGCGGCCGCCGGGATCGCGATCATCAACTCGGTCGGCAACCTCGCCGGGTTCGCGAGCCCGTACGTGATCGGCTACCTGAAGGACGTCACGCACAGCACGGCGTCCGGCATGTACGTGCTGGCCGCCATGCTCGTGATCGGCGCGATCGCCGTGTGGCTCACGCCCGCGAAACTCGTGAACCGCTGATCCGTCATTCGACGCGGGGCGCCGTGCGCCCTGCCCCATTCATTCACAGGACCCGCTGCCATGCCCCGCTTCGCCGCCAACCTCTCGATGATGTACACCGAGCACGCGTTCCTCGAACGCTTCGCCGCTGCCTCGTACGACGGCTTCAAGGCCGTCGAGTACCTGTTCCCGTACGACTTCGCCGCCGAGGACATTCGCGCGCGCCTCGACGCGCACAACCTCGAGCAGGCGCTGTTCAACGCGCCGCCGGGCGACTGGGCCGCCGGCGAGCGCGGGATCGCGTCGCTGCCGGGCCGCGAGGACGAGTTCCGGCGCGGCATCGACCAGGCGCTCGACTATGCGCGCGTGCTCGGCAACAAGAAGCTGCACGTGATGGCCGGGATGGTCGCGCCGGGCGCCGACCGCGCGCGCCATCGCGATACCTACGTGGCGAACCTGCGGCATGCGGCGCAGGCGGCGGCCTCACATGGCATCACGATCCTGATCGAGCCGATCAACCAGCGTGACATGCCCGGCTATTTCCTGAGCCGCCAGGACGATGCGCACGACATCCGCGCGGAAGTCGGCGCGCCGAACCTGAAGGTGCAGTTCGACTGCTATCACTGCCAGATCGTCGAAGGCGACCTCGCGATGAAGCTCAAGCGCGATTTCGCGGGCATCGGCCACATCCAGATCGCCGGCGTGCCCGAGCGTCACGAGCCGGACATCGGCGAACTCAACTACCCGTATCTGTTCGAGCTGATCGACGCGCTCGGCTACGACGGCTGGATCGGCTGCGAGTATCGCCCGAAGGCCGGCACGTCCGAAGGGCTCGGCTGGCTCAAGCCTTATCTGTAATCCACGCATTCCGAAGAGGGCTCACAACATGAAAGTACTGATCACCGGCGGCGCCGGCTTTCTCGGCCAGCGTCTCGCGCGCAAGCTGCTCGAGCGCGGCGAACTGACCGGCCCCGACGGCCGGACCGGCAAGATCGACGAGCTGGTGCTGCTCGACGTCGTGAAGGGCAGCGATTTCGGCGACGCGCGCGTGACGTCGATCGTCGGCGACATCGCCGATCGCACGGTGCTCGAAAGCGCGATCGACGCGCAGACGGGCGCGATCTTCCATCTCGCGGCGATCGTCAGCGGGCAGGCCGAAGCCGATTTCGATCTCGGCATGCGGATCAATCTCGACGCGTCGCGCACGCTGCTCGAAGTGTGCCGCGCGCGCGGCCATCGTCCGCGCGTCGTGTTCACGAGCTCGGTGGCCGTCTACGGCGGCGTGTTGCCCGACGTCGTGCAGGACGACACCGCGCTGAATCCGCAATCGTCGTACGGCGCGGAGAAGGCGATTGCCGAACTGCTTCTGTGCGACTACGCACGGCGCGGCTTCGTCGACGGACGCGTGCTGCGGCTGCCGACCATCAGCGTGCGGCCGGGTCGCCCGAACGCGGCGGCGTCGTCGTTCGCGAGCGGCATCATCCGCGAACCGCTGAACGGCGAGGAAAGCGTGTGCCCGGTGCCCGGTTCGACGCGGCTGTGGCTGCTGTCGCCGCGCGGCGCGATCGACGCGCTCGTCGCGGGTTGCGAGATCGACAGCGAGAAGCTCGGCAACAAGCGCGTGATCAACCTGCCCGGCCTGTCGGTGTCGGTGGACGAAATGATCGCGGCGCTGCGCGAAGTCGCGGGCGACGACGTCGTGAAGCTGATCCGCCATGCGCCGGACGAACGCGTCGAGAAGATCGTCGGCAGCTGGCCGGGCCGCTGGGACACGACGCGCGCCGAAGCGCTCGGCCTGAAGGGCGACACGTCGTTCGCAGACGTGATCCGCAGCTACATCGCCGACGAACGAGGTTGATCGCCGCGCCGGCCGGCGAGGCATGCGGCCGCGTCGGCGAACCGCTGCCCGCCGGGTGGCCGGCAACGTCGGGCCGCATCAACGCGGCCCGGCGGACTCCCCGACGCGCATCGATGCGCGCTTCGCCTCGTACGGCGAGCGCGCCGCGCCGGCCGCATGCTGCCATGCGAGCAAGCCCGGCAGATAGAACAGCAAGTCGCGCACGCGCCGCGCGCCGGCGAGTGCCAGACAGGTCGGCGCGTCGAACCCGAGCAGCCCGCCGATCAGCACGAACCCGCCCTCCTGCACGCCCAGCCCGCCCGGCATCAGGAACGCGATGCTGCTCAGGAGCTGGATCAGCGCTTCGATCGCGAGCGCCTGCGCGAACGTCGGATCGGCGCCGAGGAAATGCAGCGCGAGCCAGATTTCCAGCGAATAGCCGACAAATTGCAGCGTCTGCCAGATCGCCAGATAGCGAACGACGACACCCGTCTTTCTCCAGATCATCCGGATCGACTGATCGGTGCGTGCCGATTCGCCGACCAGCGCCACCACCTTGCCGCTCGTGACGCGGTTGACCACGCGCATCGCGCGCTCGAACGGCCGCGCGTGCTGAACCAGCGCGAACAGCAGCAGCACCGGCACGAGCGCCGCCATGCCGATGGCGAGGCGCGCGGCCACCTGCGCGGCATCGGACGACACGTGTTCGAGCACGTAGCCGATCGCGACCAGCGCGAACACGAGCTGGCTGATCAGCGTCAGCTGCATGTCCGCGACGAGGCTCGCCACGGCAGTCGCCGGGCGCACGCCCGCCTGCCGCAGCAGGCTGAACGACACGATCTCGCCGCCGATCCGCGCGACCGGCAACAGCCCGTTGATCGATTCGCGGATCCACACGAGCTTGAGCATCGTCGCGAACGACGGCCGGCGCGGGCCACGGATCAGCATCCGCCAGTCCCACGCATTCGCGAGCATCGGCAGGATGTGGGCCAGCGCGGCGACCAGCAACCCGGCGCCGGCAATCCGCAACCGATGCAGGATCTCCAGCGGATGCTCGCGCCAGATCAGCCACACCGCGAGCACCAGCCCGGCCAGCGCCGCCGCGCGCCCCGCATGCCGCAACCGTGCGTCGCGACGCGCGGACGGCCGGGCCGCGCCTTCGACATCGGAATGCGCGTCGTGCATCATGATTTCCCCGCCGGCGACAACAAGCCCTCGCGGTCGACGCGAAAGCGCGTGCCGCGCCAGACGACGTGCGACGAGAAGAAGCTCGACACGAACACCGCGAACTGCAGCAAATCGACGAACGGCAGCCAGAGCGCGCCGCGCAGACCCGCGCCGGTGGCGCGACTCGTCCGGAACATCAGCAGCGCCCGCGCGACGAGTGCCGCGACCACCAGCCACCAGGCGGCGAGCATGCCGCCGGAAAACAGCACGGCCAGCAATGCAAGCGGCAGCGGATGCATCAGCACCGACCCGGCGTGACCGAGCCGGTCCGCCGCGCGGATCGTGCAGCTCCAGCGCAATTCGTGCGCATACAACCTGGCGAAGGTCTCTTCGACACAGGCATGTCCGACGACGAACGGCGGAACGACGACCTGCGCGCCGACCTGCCGCACCGCTTCGCCGAGCGCGTGATCCTCGGCCAGATGGTGCGCGAAACGCGTGAGCCCGCCGATGCGTTCGAGCGTCGCGCGCGTGATCGCAATCGTCTGGCCAAAGCACGGACGGGCACGCCCGATGAAAAGCCCGGTAATGACGCCCGGCAGGAAATGGTAGTTCGTCATCGCGACGGCGACACCGGGCCAGAAGCCCGGCGACGCGACGCCGCGATACACGCTCGTCACGATGCCGACTTCCGGCTGCTGTAGCGCGCCGACGACGGCACGCAGATAATCGCGCTCGACCAGCACATCGCTGTCGGCGAGACACAGCACCGAGTGTTCCGCATGTTCGAGCATGTTGACGAGATTCGCGATCTTGCGATTCGGCCCGTATAACCGCGCATCGGCGACGACCTTGATGTTCGCGTCCGGATGGCGCGCGCGCAGCGTCTCGACGGCCGCGAGCGCCGCGTCGCCCGCATCGTGCACGCCGAACAGATGTTGTACCGGCCCCGGATAATCCTGGACGAAGAAGCTTTCAAGATGCTGTACGAGGTTCCATTCGTCGCCGTGCAGCGGTTTCGCGACGGTGACGCCCGGATAGTCGCGCGGCACCGCCCGCGCGCGCGAAAAGAACCGGCCGACCAGCACGCTGGCCGTGACAGTGTAGGCAATGCCGAGCAACACGCCCAGCCCGCAGGCGATCGACATCGCGCCGGCCAGCGCGTACAGCACATGCAGCAAGACCATGCTTCTCCCCAGTGGTGGCCCAATGACGGCGACGCCCGGGGCCGGCACGCGCGAACGCGCGCTCACCCGTACACGCCGCCGTATCGATTCCCGTTGAGCCGGATATGCAGGACGACCAGCCGACGGTACGCGCAATCAGATGACACGGCTACCGTGCGGCGATCGATTCCGGACACGCGCACATAGCCGCAGACATCAGCGGCCCTGAACGCCGCGTCGGCAACCTTACGGGCCGACAGGATCGCGGTCGCGACCGCGACGACGGCCCAGATGCGGAATGTCATCGTCGTGAAAAACGCTTCGGGTACGCGCAGCGCAAACAACGAAACCAGCACGAAACACTGAACGAACATGCCGGCGAGCGCGGCGATCAACAGGTAGGCGCGCCATCGCTCGATCGTCGAGGGTGCCATCAGGAAAGAACCTCCCGTGCGGACGATCCGCATCGATCCTGCTTCGATCGACACGGTCGCGGGGGTGGACGGGCAAGCGCGTGCGGGACGCGCGGAACCCGGTTCGGGGATCAGGGGAAGCGGAGTTCGACCCGAGAAATGTTGAGGCCGATCGTAGCCGGAATGCCGGCGCCGAACCTTAAGCGATCTTCAGAATCGGGCGATATTTGAGGGAGCGCAATTACAATCCGTTGCACGACGCGCACAGTCCGGCTCGTACAATTGCGTGTATCTGCACACGAATCGACCATGCGACTCCTCCTTGTCGAAGACGACGACCTCATCGGCAGCGGCCTCGAAATCAGCCTGAGTCAGGCCGGTTATCAGGTCGACTGGCTGCGCGACGGTCACGCCGCCGCCGCCGCGCTCGCAACGACGCGCTTCGCCCTCGTCGTCCTCGATCTCGGCTTGCCCGGCAAATCGGGAACGGAACTGCTGCGTGCGATGCGGGACGCGGGCGATACCACGCCGGTGCTCGTGCTGACCGCGCGCGGCACCGTGGCCGATCGGGTCCGCGGCCTCGACGACGGCGCCGACGACTATCTCGCGAAACCGTTCGAGCTGTCCGAGGTGCTCGCCCGCTGCCGCGCGCTCGTGCGCCGCTCCCAGGGTCGCACCGGCGACGAGATCGTGTGGCGCGACATCACGATCGACCTGACCACCCAAACGGTGACACGCGATGCCGCGCGCATCGCGCTGACGTCACGCGAATGGACCATCCTCGTTCAGCTCGTCAGTCATGCGGGCATGCCCCAGTCGCGGGCGCGTCTCGAGGACGGCCTCTACGGATGGCAGGAAGGCATCGAAAGCAATGCGATCGAGGTCCACATCTCGAACCTGCGCAAGAAGCTCGGCGCGGAACTGATCCGGACGGTGCGAGGCATCGGTTACGTCGTCGACAAACCATGATCTCGCGCTCGATACGGCGCCGCGTTTCGGCGATGGCGCTCGGCTGCGTGACCGTCGTCTGGATCGTCGCCGTGTTCGGCAGCTTCCGGCACGCGACACGCGAGATCGGCGAATGGGAAGACGCCCGTCTCGTCGAATATGCGTCGCTGCTCGTCGACCTCGCGCCGGCCGACCTCGACCGCCTCGCCCGCTTCCCGCCCGACGCGCGCATCGAACTGGCTCACGGCACGTCGGCCGCCGCGCGGGACAACGACGGCGATCGTCTGCCGCGCGACGTACTGTTCGAAGTCCGCGACGCGCGGGGCAACGTCATCGCGTCGAGCCTGCCGGTCGACGCCCCCGGCCGGCCCGATGCAGCCGGCCGAAGCGACACCCCCGAAACGATCGTCGTGCGCGGCGCGCAATGGCGCACGCACACGCTGCGCGACGACGCGTCGGGCCGATGGATACGAGTGATGGAGCCGGCCAACACGCGCAGCGATCTCGCGACGGGCATCGCGCGCGGCATCGTCTGGCCGCTGATCGTCGCGCTCCCGGTGCTGGCGTTGCTGCTCTGGTTCCTGATCGCGCGCAGTCTCGCGCCGCTGAAAACGCTGTCGACGCTGATCGGCGCGCGCGATGCGCGCTCGCTCGAACCGCTCGGCGTCACGACCGTTCCGGAAGAAGTCCGCACGCTGGTCGACGCGATCGACCGCCTGCTCGCCAGATTGCGGCAGTCCATCGTGCGTGAGCGGGCATTCACGTCCGACGCGGCGCACGAACTCAAGACGCCGCTGGCCGCGATCAAGGTTCAGGCCCAGGTCGCGCTCGCGACCGACGATCCGACGCGCAAACAGCTCGCAATGCAGCGCGTGGTGCAAGGCGTCGATCGCAGCGCGCGTCTCGCCGAACAGTTGCTGCTGCTCGCGCGGCTCGACGAATACGAACGCATTCCGGTGCGCGCCGTCGTCGTCCGCGAACTGGTCGACGCGGCCATCGAACGGCATCTCGCGAAGGCGTCGGATCACAGCATCGCCATCGTCGCCAGCGGCACGCCGGGGCGAGCGATTCAGGCCGATCCGATCCTGCTCGGCATCCTGCTCGACAATCTGCTCGACAACGCGGTCAAGTACGGCCGGCAGGGGGGCCGCATCGAGATCGACGTACACGACGACGGCGCCGCGCAGCGCATCGTCGTGCGCGACGACGGGCCCGGCGTCGCCCCCGGCGAGCACGAGCGGCTCGGCGATCGTTTCTATCGCGGCGTGGGCACGCAGTTGCCCGGCAGCGGGCTCGGGCTGTCGATCGTCCAGCGCATCGCGCAATACTTCGGCGGCACCGTGCAATTCGGGCCCGGCATCGGCGGCCACGGCCTCGGCGTCACGATCTCGATGCCGTCGGCCGAATCCGCCCGGATCGATCGCACGCAGGCGTTATCGATCGAAGCCGGTGCGCGACCGCACGCTTAACGTTTCGTTAAGGATTCGGCCGTAAAATCCGCCGGAAGATACGGTCCTCATCCGCTTGCCAGGAGCTTTCATGTCTACAACCGCACGATACGACGCAGTCGCACGCCTTCTTCACTGGCTGATCGTGGCGCTGGTCGTCGCGCAATATGCAATCGGCTGGACGATGCCCGACGTGCATCGCGACACGCAACCGGTCGGCCTGATCGCCGCGCACCTGATCGTGGGCACCGCGCTGCTTGCCGCAATGGCTTGCCGCGTGCTCTGGCGCGTGACGCATCGCCCGCCCGCCGACGAACTGTCGCCCGCGATGCGCGCGGTGTCCGGCGCAACGCACTTCGGACTCTATGCACTGCTGATCGCGGTGCCGTTGCTCGGCTGGATCAATGCGTCGTCGCGCGCATGGGCCGTGACGCTGTTCGGCGTCGTCCCGCTGCCGGCGCTGTCGGCGGCCGGCTCGGGATTCGGGCACGCGATGGGCGACGTGCACGGCATCCTCGCGTGGGTGCTGTTCGGCGGCATCTGCCTTCACGTCGCGGCCGCGGTCGCGCATCGTTTCGTCCTGCGCGACGGCGTCATGCAACGGATGATGCCCTGGTAATCTCGCCACCTGCGCCGTGGCGCACCATCGCAGGCAGCGATCCGGCAATGACGGATCGCGCGCTCGCCTGCATCGCGACTCACCCTGCAATCCACCTGCGCGCCCATCGGAATCGGGCAACGCGCTGATCGCGGCGCCGCGCGAAGCGGCGCGCGATCGACGGCCTCGCCGTCCGTGCGGTTCGGCCAGGCCGCGTGCCGCGAACGGCGTGCGTATTGCCGTACCGCGAGCACGTCGGCCCGAAGACACAGACGTACATGTCGGCACCTAGTCAGTCGGTCTGCGCCGGCATGACGGCGGCCGGCGCGGGCGCGGCGGGCAAAGCCGCCATCCTTGCCCGATCCTGCTCGGCGACCTTCGCCAGCGCGGCCTGAATGTCCGCCGGATATTCTCCGTCGTCCCCCTTCGACGGATCGTAGCCCGCCGCTTCCAGACGAATCAGTTCCTCGCGAACCTGTGCACGCGTGAGCGGCGCATTCGATTGCGCGAATGCAGACTGACCGGATACCACGCCGATCATCATCAGTAGTGCGATACAAGTTTTCATCATGAACTCCTTCAATGTTACGTGCCGATCAACCTTCGCGGATGCCGGGCCGGCCGCGGTGGCCCGCTTCTTCAGCTTCCGAAATACGGCGTGCAGAAGCTCTCGGGGCCCACGCACGCGGCCGAGCGCGGACGCGACGGCAGTACCGTCGGCCTTCCCGCATCGGAAGTCGCGGCCGGATCGCTGCCGACCGCGGTTTCGGCCTGATGCCGAGGCATCTGTTCGGCCTGCTGCCGGAATAGCGGACTCACGTCCGGATACGACGTATCGGTCACGAAGCGCAGCCCGTTGTTTTCGGCGTCGATCAATTGCTGCCTGACCTGCGCGCGCGTCAGCGCCTGTGCCGACGCAGGCGTCGCGACACTCGCGACGGACATCGCCGCCACCACGGCGGCCACCAGCCAATGCGTATTCATGCTCACTCCTTCGGAAGTCAACGAAACGACGTGCTACACCCGTATGACGACGCGGGGTGCCCGTTTATTCCCGGAATGGCGAACCGCTTGCGCAGGACATTCATCGAACTGTCATTCTTTCGTCAGCCGGCGTAACCTGACGTAACGCAGGCCCCACCGCGCGTGGGGCAGACTGACGACACCTTGTGGATCGCGCCTCGATCATGTCCGTCGCTTACGACTATGCAGCCGGCCTGCTTCGCACGCTGTTCGACCGTCATATCGACAGCGGTGCCGTGCTCGACTCGGCCATGTTCCCCGACGCCGAGCGATTCGTCCGCGCGTGGCCGGCCATTCGCGCGGAAGCGCTGGCCGTCGCGCGCGACCTGCCGCGCATCCCGCGCTTCCACGAGATCATGCGCGAGCAGCACGACATCTCCGCCAACGATGCACGCGACTGGCGGATGTTCATCATGCAGGCGTACGGCCAGCCGTTCCCGCGCAACCTGTCGCGTTGCCCGACCGTCGAATCGATCGTCGCGGCATCGCCGGACGTGTTGTCCGCGTCGCTGTCGTTCCTCGCGCCCGGCAAACACATCCCGCCGCATCGCGGACCGTTCCGCGGCATCCTGCGCGGCTATCTCGTGCTGTCGATGCCGAAGCGCGCCGACGGCACGCCGGCCGCGGTGCTGAAGATCGACGGCCATGAATACCGGCTCGAAGAAGGCCGCTTCCTGCTGTGGGACGACACGTTCGAGCACGAGGTGTGGAACGACAGCGACGCCGTGCGAATCGTGCTGCTGCTCGATATCCGACGGCGCGGCATGCCGCGCTTGCTGACGTGGCTGTCGAATGCGGTGATCGGCGTCGTGCGGCTCGGAATCCGGATGCGGGGGCGATCGATCCCGGTCTAGCCAACCGCACGGCGCCCGCCCGTCGCGGTCAATCCTCGCGCGCGAGACGCGTCAGGACCTCCGCGAGCGCTTGAATCGCGGGTTGCGTGGCGCGCTGCGTCGGGTAGACGAGGTAGTAACCGAGGCCGTTGCGCACCACCTCCGGGAACGGCGTGACCAGCGCGCCGCCTGCCAGCCGGTCCGCCGCCATGCGCGGATCGCCGATCGCGACGCCGTGCGCGTCAGCCGCGGCCGTCAACGTCAGTTCGAGCGTATCGAATACGAGCCCGGTGTCCGGGTCGATCCGCGTTGCGCCGACGGCGTCGAGCCAGCATCGCCATTCGTCGCGATTGCGTGCGGGATGCAGCAGCGTCGCGTGCGCGAGATCGGCGATCGACTTCAACGACGCACCGATCCCGCGCGTACACATCGGCGTGAGGCACTCGTCGAACAGCGGCACCGCCACCATTCCCGCCCAGTTTCCGGTACCGCGCACGACGATGGCATCGAAATCGGCGTCGGTGAAATCCGGCGCGTCGTCCGCCGACGTGTGAATGCGCAATTCGGTTCGCGGCAACGCGTGATTGAGCGCCGACAGCCGCGGCAGCAGCCACCGGATCGCGAACGTGGATGGCAGGCGCAACGTCAGGGTCGACGCGGCATGCGCATGGGCATGCGCGTGTCGCGCCAGTTGCGCGAGCACGTCGATGGCCACCGTCAGCAACGCGCCGCCTTCCGCGGTCAACGTCAATCCCGACGGATGACGAACGAACAACGCACACCGGTAGTGCGCTTCCAGTTGCTGCACCTGACGGCTCACCGCACCTTGGGTCCGGCACAGATGCTCGGCCGCCCGGTTGAAACTGCCGAGTTCGGCGGCGGCGACGAACGCCTGGAACGCCGTCAACGGCGGCAGCGCACGCGTGAGATCCGCCAGCGGATATGCGCGGGCGGCATACCCGGGTTGCGGATTATTCGTTTGTTCGGTCATCGCTGCATCGCTATCGTGGTTGAACCGGCTCGCGACGGCTGTCGCGGACGGCTCGTCATCAATCAACGGAGAAATACCATGGTCTCGTCGTCCGACGCACTATATACGCGGCAGGTCGATACCTACCTGAAAGCGCTCGAACGCGGCGACGTCGCCGAGATCTGCGCGCTGTTCGCGCCGGATGCGCGGATATTCTCGCCGTTTCTCGGCTGGATGGCGCCGCGGCCCTTTTTCGAAAAAGTCGCGGCGGCATCCGGACAAAGCCGGATCACGCCGATCGACATCTGCGTCAGCACGACGGGCGCGCGTCGGGCCACCGGCTATTTCGTCTACGACTGGGGACTGAAGGACGGCGCCGAGGTGCGGTTCGAGTGCGTCGACGTCTTCGAATTCGACGACGACGCGCGCATCGAGCGCATGGTCATCATCTACGACACGCATCCGGTGCGAAGTACCGTCGGCGACAAGTACGCATAGCCGGATCGTTGCGCGGCGCAGCAACGTCGCCGCGCCGCCGGCCGTACCGCAAATGCCGCTGCTGGCCCGATCGATCGCCTACACTACAGACCGTCCCCCCGCGCGGCTCCTGCCAGCCACTACCATGGCCCACCTCTTCTTCGCGGCGTCGATCCAGCGCCATATCGACACGCCCGAGCGCGACATCGACGCACGGACGCTCGGCGAAGCGCTTGAAACCGTCTTCGGCGAGCAGCCGCGGCTGCGCGGCTATATCGTCGACGACCAGGGTGCGCTGCGAAAGCACCTGTCGGTGTTCATCGACGGCCAGCCGGTGCGCGACCGGCAACACCTGTCCGACGCGCTCGGCGATGCCAGCCGCGTCTATGTCGTGCAGGCGCTGTCCGGCGGATAAAGGGACGCATCTCCATCGAAGCAAGTGCCCGGTCGGACCAACTGGAGACACCCGACATGAATGATCGACTGCTCGTCGCGACCCGCAAGGGCCTGTTCGTGCTGCACGCCGACGGCAACGGCGGCTGGTCGCTCGGCGAGCCGCACTTCATCGGCGAACCGGTCAGCATGGCGCTGGCCGACCCGCGCGACGGCACGCTGTATGCGGCGCTCAATCTCGGCCATTTCGGCGTCAAGCTGCATCGCCGGTGCGCCGATGCCGCCGCATGGGAGGAATGTGCGGTGCCCGTCTATCCGCCGCAGCCCGCCGACACGCCTCGCGCCGATGCCGGCGCCCACGCGGGCGCCGGCGATTCGGACGACGAAGCGCCGGCCCCGCCGCGCCCACCGTGGACGCTTCAGCAGATCTGGTCGCTCGAAGCCGGCGGCGCCGACGAGCCGGGCGTGCTGTGGGCCGGCACGATACCGGGCGGACTGTTCCGCTCCGACGACGGCGGCGATTCGTGGGTGCTCAACCGCGCGCTATGGGACCGCCCGGAGCGCGCCGAGTGGTTCGGCGGCGGCTACGATGCCGCCGGCATCCATTCGGTGATGATCGATCCTCGCGACAGCCGGCACGTGACGATCGGGATTTCGTGCGGCGGCGTCTGGCAGACCTTCGACGGCGGCGCGACCTGGCGCGTCAGCGCCGACGGCATGGAAGCCGACTACATGCCGCCCGAGCGGCGCGGCGAACCCAACGTGCAGGATCCGCACCGCGTCGTCCAGTGCGCAGCCGCGCCCGATGTGCTGTGGACCCAGCATCACTGCGCGATCTTCCGCTCGACCGACGGCGCCGCGCACTGGCAGCGGATCGAGGCGCAGCCGTCGAGCTTCGGCTTCGCGGTCGCCGTGCATCCGGCAGATCCCGACACCGCGTGGTTCGTGCCGGCCGTGAAGGATGCGTGCCGGATTCCGGTGAACGGCCGGTTCGTCGTCACGCGCACACGCGACGGCGGCCGCAGCTTCGAGACGCTGTCGAACGGGCTGCCGCCCGCGCCGGCCTACGACCTCGTGTATCGGCACGGGCTCGCGGTGGACGACTCCGGCACGCATCTCGCGATGGCGTCGACGACGGGCGGGTTATGGACGTCGGGCGACGGCGGTGACAACTGGCGGCAGGTCTCCGCGCATTTGCCGCCGGTGTATTGCGTGCGTTTCGGGTAACGAACGATTCGCACGCGTCGCAGCGCAATGGAAGCGCCTGACCGTTGCGTCACACATGCGGCGCGATCCGTGCGACCGCCCCACGCGTGCGCGCGATTTCCGCTTCGAGCCAGTCGAGAAACCGCCTGACCTGCGGCTCGCGTTCCCGCCCGGGCCGGCACAGCGCGACGAAGCGTGCGCCGGCGAGCCGCACCGACGGCTCGATCGGCATCAGCGCGCCGCGCTCGACATGCTCGGCGACCAGCACGGAGCTGAGCAGCCCGACGCCCTGGCCGTGCAACACGGCCTGCAACGCGTAGTGCTCGTCGTCGTAATGCCGGAACACCGCGCGCTCGAGCCACGCTTCCCGGCCCGCCGCACGACACCACGACGCCCAATCGATCGACATCGGCAACGGCGTATCCCACACCGTCTCGATCAAATCGAGGCGCTCGTCCGAACGATGCGCATCGAACCCGGTGGCCGCATACGCGCCGAAATACTCGTCGATCAATGCGATCTCGTGCAGCGCCGGGAACGTGCGCGACGTCGCGCGAATCGCGAGATCGATTCGCGCGTCGCGGTCGAGATCGGCGAGCGTATTGCCGGTTTCGACCTTGATGTTCAATTGCGGATCGACCTGCCGAAACCGGCCGAGACGCGGAATCAGCCACATCGCGGCGAATGCGGGCGTGGTGGTCAGCACGAGCGTGCGCTCGTCGGCCGCTTCGGGCCGCACCGCGTCGAGCCCGCGACTCAGCGCGAGCAACGCATCGTGGCTCGCGCGAAACAGCCGTTCGCCCTCCTCCGTGAGCCGCACGCCGCTCGCGCCGCGTTCGAACAGCAGCACGCCGATCCGGCTTTCGAGCGACTTGATCTGATGCGATACGGCCGCCGGCGTCACGGACAACTCGTCCGCCGCGGCCTTGAACGAGCCGAGCCGTGCCGACGACTCGAATACACGCAATGCGGTCAGGGGAATTTTCGAGAACACGGGGCCTCTCGGGCCGGGTCCGGCCGGGTTGAATTCGATTCAATCCGGGTGAGATTAGGTGAATTGAAGCGCTCGCGCAACGCACGTAGCCTTGCGGGACGTCGCGGCGCCGTGCTGCGCAAGCGACCGTCGAGCCACCGTCGAACCGGAGAAACAACGTGCAAGGCCTACCGCGCAGGATCACGCAGGCGCTGCTCTACGAAGCGATCGCGATCTCCTGCATCTCGCCCGCGATCGCGGCGATCTTCAACCAAAGCCTCGTCTATTCGGGCGCGTTGTCGGCGACGATGTCCGCGATCGCGTTGCTGTGGAACATGATCTTCAACGCGCTGTTCGAGCGCTGGGAAGCGTCGCGCCGTCGGCCCAGGCGCACGCTCGCGCGGCGGATCCTGCATGCGACCGCATTCGAGGGCGGGCTGATCTTCATCCTCGTGCCGGTGGTGTCGTGGTGGCTCGACATCTCGTGGTTCGACGCGTTCGTCGTCGACATCGGGCTGTTCGCGTTCTTCTTCTGCTACGCGTTCGTGTTCCAGTGGGCGTTCGATCGCGTGTTCGACGTCCCGGCGGCGACGAAGGAATCGTGACGTTGGTTCGCGGCGCGGCGATTCGCCAATCGACTCTCGACCCGAAAACGACGCGGCCCGCCCGCGCGATGCGGGAGGGCCGCGTTTCATCACGCCGGCGCGCCACCTTCGGCCGGCGCGCCGCTCGTCCGGTCGCTCAATGCACGCCGAGATACGCCTTCACCGCCGGCAGGCCCGGCTTGCCGTCGATCGTCGTCACGCCCGCGAGCCACTTGTCGAGCGCCTGCGGATTCGCCTTCAGATACTCGGCCGCGGCCTTGTTCGGGTCTTCCTTGTTCATGATCGGCACCATCACGTGGTTCTCGATCGTCGTCGTGAACTGAAGGTTCGACACGAACTTCGCGACGTTCGGGCAGCGCTGCGCGTAGTCGGGCGGCGTCGCGGTCAGCACCTTCGCTTCGCCGTAGTTCGGGCCGAACACGTCGTCGCCGCCGCTCAGGTAGTCGATCTTCATCTGCACGTTCATCGGATGCGGTTCCCAGCCGAGGAACACGATCCACTGCTTGTCGCGGATCGCGCGATTCACCTCGACCAGCATCCCGGCCTCGCTCGACTCGACCATCTTGAACTTGCCGAGGCCGAACTGGTTGCCGTCGATCATCTTCTTGATCAGCAGGTTGCCGTCGTTGCCCGGTTCGATCCCGTAGATCTTGCCGTTGAGCTTGTCCGCGAACTTCTGGATGTCGGCGAACGACTTCAGGCCGCCCTGGTACACGTAGTCGGGCACCGCAAGCGTGTATTTCGCGCCCGTCAGGTTGGGCGTGGCGAGCACCTTGATCGTGCCGGCCTTCGTGAACGGCTGGATGATCGGATCCATCGTCGGCGACCAGTAGCCGAGGAACACGTCGATCTGCTTGCTCTTGATGCCCGCGAACGTGATCGGCACCGACGCGATCGTCTTGGTCGGCGTGTAGCCGAGACCCTGCAGCATCGTCGATGCGAGGCCCGTGGTGGCCGCGATGTCGGACCAGCCGACGTCCGCGAAGCGCACGTTCTTGCACACGGGCGGGTCGGCCGCATAAACCGCCGACATCGGTGCTGCAATCCCGATCCCGCATGCCGCTGCGATCAATAGGCGCTTCATCTGTCTTCTCCTCAAAGTGACGTCGTTTTTCATGGGGCGGGATCGAGTGTTGAAACCGCGCGCCGAGATCCCGGCGGCGTCGCGGACCGAATGTCTCGCGCGGGTCGTGTCAGCGCCCCGGCAACCGTCGCTCGTAGCTCGGCGCGTGACCGAACTGCGCGCGATACGCCTTGCTGAAATGGCACGGCGAATGGAATCCGCACGTCGTCGTCACGCGCGCAATCGATGCGTCGGTCGTGCGCAGCAGGTCGCGCGCGCGTTTCAGACGCAGCGTCAGGTAATAGTGAGTGGGCGACACGTTCAGATAAACCTTGAACATCCGCTGCAGGTGCCGTTGCGAAAGTCGCACGAGCCGCGCGAGTTCCTCGAGCGACAGCGGCTCCTCGATGTTCGCCTCCATCAGCCGCACGACCTCGATCAGCTCCGCGCGCGAGAAACCGACGCGCGCATCGACGGGAATCGGCTGCGTGTCGGTCGAGCTGCGGATGCGCTCCAGGATGAACTGCTCGGACACCTGCGCGGCGAGCTGCTGGCCGAAACGCATGCCGACGAGGTTCAACATCAGGTCGAGCGGCGCGGTGCCGCCGGTGCAGGTGAGCCGGTCGCGATCGACGACGAACAGCTCGTCGGCGAATCCGACCTGCGGAAACTCCGCATGCAGCGCGGACAAGTTCTCCCAGTGCACGGTACAACGATAGCCGTCGAGCAGACCGCCCGACATCAGCGCATACGCACCGGTGCAGATGCCGCCCAGCGGCAGCCCGCGTTCGGCGAGCGCCGCGAGCGTGTCGCGCGCGCCGTCGTCGACCACGTTGCGGATGTGGATCCCGCCGCACACGATCATCACGTCCGGCAGGTTCGTGTAGTCGAGCGCCTGGGTCGGACGCACCGCGATGCCGTTGCTGGCATGCACGGGCGCACCGTCGAGCGAATAGATCGACCACTTGTAGTGATCGGATCGCCCGACGTAGTTCGCCATCCGAAGCACTTCGACCGCGCTCGAAAACGCGATCATCGAGAAGTTCGGCAGCGTCAGGAAGCCGAAATGGGCAAGGGACGAAACCGGTGAAACGCAAGCGGCGGGCACGGCGGCAGCGGCGGCGGACGTCACATCGGGCTCCTGGCGAATTGAGCAGGTTGCACACAGCCAGCCCCGTGGCACACGCCACGGAAGCCGGTATCGAATCGGGGGAGGCGGCCGGAAGGCGAACCGGCCGCCGGTTGCTTACGCTTGCGCGGGCGTGGCCTTCGCGCGGAACAGTTGTTTCAGGCCCGAGAACAGCGGTGCTTTCACGGTGCCCGGCGCGCGGCCGAAGCTCTCGGTGATGCGGTCGAGAATGATCGCGAGCAACACGACAGACAGACCGCTTTCGAAGCCGAGGCCGATGTCGAGGCGCTGGATACTTGCGAGCACGTCGTTGCCGAGGCCGCCCGCGCCGACCATCGACGCGATGATCACCATCGACAGCGCCATCATGATCGTCTGGTTCACGCCCTGCATGATCGACGGCAGCGCGTTCGGGAACTGAACCTTGTACAGCAGCTGCCACGGCGTGCAACCGAATGCCTGGCCGGCTTCGACGATCTCGCGGTTCACGTGACGGATGCCGAGGCTCGTCAGGCGCACGGCCGGCGGCATCGCGAAAATCACCGTCGACAGGATCCCCGGCACACGGCCGAGACCGAACAGCATCGCGGCCGGAATCAGGTACACGAACGCCGGCATCGTCTGCATCAGGTCGAGGATCGGACGCACGATCGCGGCGACCCACTTGCTCTTCGCCGCCCAGATGCCGAGCGGAATGCCGAGCACGAGGCTGATGATCGTCGACGACAGCGTGAGGCCCAGCGTGATGACCGTCTGGTCCCAGAAGCCCGTCGCGAAGATCAGCAGCAGCGACCCGGTGGTGAACAGTGCGAAGCGCCAGCCCACGCGCCACAGACCGACACCGATGAAGATCGCCATCATCAGCCACATCGGGATCGCCTGCAGGCTGTGCTCGACGAATGCGGCGAGGCCCTCGATCGCGCGGCCGATCGTATCGAACGTCGCCGCGTCATGGTCGAGCAGGTAGTGAACGGACTGGTCGACCCAGCTACCGAGCGGAATCATTTCAGACATGGGAGCCTCGCGAACGCGTGATGGCCTTCAGGATAAGTGCGCGGTCGACCGAGCCGCAGTAGCAGCCGTCGTCGTCGACGACGGGCAGCGCATTCGGGCTCGCGACGACGCGCGCGACGACATGTTCGAGCGACGCATCGCGCCGGATGCTTTCGATCGGCCGCACGGACGGCGTGTCCTGACCGATCGCGTCGCGCGTGACGAAGCCGCGGATCTTGCGGGCGGCGTCGAGCACGAACGCGTATTCGGCACTGCCGTTCAGCGTCGCCGCGACGTTCGCGGCATCGCACTTCGACATGGTCGGCACGGCGCCCGTCTGCATCAGGTCGCCCGCCGTCAGGTAGCGGCTCGTGTCGATGCCGTCGAAGAACGCGCGCACGTAGTCGTCCGCCGGATTCGCGATGATGTCCTGCGGCGTGCCGACCTGCACGAGGCGGCCGCCTTCCATGATCGCGATGCGGTTGCCGATGCGCAGCGCCTCTTCCAGATCGTGCGACACGAACATGATCGTGCGGCGCTGTTCCTTCTGCAGTTGCAGCAGCACGTCCTGCATTTCGCGGCGCTTGAGCGGATCGAGTGCGGAGAACGCCTCGTCCATGATCATCAGCGACGGGTTCACGGCCAGCGCGCGGGCCAGGCCGACGCGCTGCTGCATGCCGCCCGACAGCTCGGACGGCAGCTTGTGCGAGAACGGTGCGAGGCCGACCTGCTCGAGCACCTCCATCGCACGGCGTTCGCGTTCCTTCTTGCCGACGCCTGCGACCTCGAGGCCGAACGCGGCATTCGACACCACGCTGCGATGCGGCATCAGCGCGAACGACTGAAACACCATGCTCATGTCCTTGCGGCGCAGCGCGGTCAGCGCGGAGCGGCGTGCCGACGCGACGTCGAGCCCGTCGATCAGCACCTTGCCGGCGCTCGGATCGACCAGCCGGTTCACGAGGCGGATCAGCGTGGATTTGCCGGAGCCGGACAGGCCCATCAGCACGAATATTTCGCCTTCCTGCACGTCGAACGATACGTTGTGCACACCGACGACCTGACCGGTACGCTTGAGCACATCGTCTTTCGTCGCGCCGGCAGCGAGCATGTCGAGCGCCTGCTGCGGGTTGCTTCCAAATACCTTGCACAGACCTTCGACCACGACCTTGGGGGCATCCATCGAAACCTTCTCCTCGTGTAGCGGGGACTCACGCGTGTCATAGCGTGCCTACATAGTTGCCAGAAAAAACCCCGACCTGCCGACGAATTACGACAAACGCTTGCGCAAATACGACACACCCGGCAGCCCCGCCACGCGGGGCACAGCGCCCGGCGGCACTCGATTGCGGCAGCGCAATACGCGCACAGCCAATAACGGCGGGCATCCCGGGCGCGGCTTGTGCGCAGCAGCGCGACGCGCGAACGGCGCCGTTTTGCGCCAACCCGCGGAAGCAGCGCGTCGCTTTGCGACAATTCCACGTCCGATCGGACGGCGTCGCCCGTCCTCTTCGTGCGAAAAGAATGATCGTACGAAAACCCGCATCGCGAACGTGCGACAGGCACGTTTCGCCGCCCGCCCGCAACCCAGAAAATCCCCCATGGCCATTGTGATACATTGCCGGCAATCGCACTGATCGCGACGTCGCCGCGCGCCTTGGGCGTGGCGCCGCGCCGACGGCGTGCGCATGCCGGTTCGCCTGCCGGCCATACTGAAACAGCCTCGATCGGGCCGTGCACCGATCGAAGGACGATAACGAAATGAGAGAGGGAGCAAGGCGATGAATTGGGCTTTTGCCGCAATCGGTTTCATCGTGGGCGGTATCGCCGCATTGTTCGGGGATTTCTCCGCCGCCAGCGGCACGCTGCTCGGCGCGGCGGCGGGGTTCTGCCTCGGTCACGCGCTCCAGCAACGCAAGCGCAAGAGCGGCGACGCGCTATCCGACGCGTTCGCGATTTACGCCAATCCCGCGACACCGCAGCCCGCTCCCGTGCCGCTCGCCGACCGCGTCGCGCGCCTCGAAGCGACGGTCGACGCGCTCACGCGCGAGCTTGACGTATTGCGTGGTCAGCTCGCGGGCGCGAAGGCCGGTGCCGCCACGGCCGGCAGCGCCGCGCAAATGCCACCGGCGACGCCCGCCTCGGTCACGCCTGCATCCGCCTCGATGCCGCCGCGGCCGTCCGTGCAGCCGGCCGTCGCGCGCGCCGACGCGCCGCCGTCGACGTCCATCCCGGCCCCCGCACCGGCCGTCGCCACGCGGACGAGCGAAGCGACCGCCGCTGCCGGCGCGCCCGCGAATCCGCCCGCGACGACTTCACCATCCACCCCGCCCGCCCCGCCGACACCCCGCGAACCTGGCATCGCCGAACGCGCGTTCCGCGCCGCACGCGACTGGTTGCTCGGCGGCAATACGGTCGTGCGCGTCGGCATCATCGTGCTGTTCTTCGGCGTCGCGTTCCTGCTCAAGTACGCGGCCGACAACAACATGCTGCCGATCGAATTCCGCCTCGCCGGCACGGCACTCGCCGCGGCCGCGCTGCTCGCGATCGGCTGGCGCGTGCGTGCGCGCCGCGCGGCATACGGCCTCGTGCTGCAGGGAGGCGGCATCGGCATCCTGTACCTGACGATCTTCGCCGCGACCAAGCTCTACGCGCTGCTGCCGGTCGGCGCCGCGTTCCCGCTGATGGTCGCGGTGTGCGCGCTGAGCGCGTTCCTCGCGGTGAAGCAGAACGCGCTGCCGCTTGCATTCATGGGCAGCGCGGGCGGCTTCCTCGCGCCGGTGCTGCTGTCGACCGGCCACGGCAGCCATGTCGCGCTGTTCAGCTACTACGCATTGCTGAATGCGGGCATCTTCGCGATCGCATGGTTCAAGGCGTGGCGTCCGCTGAACCTGCTCGGCTTCGTGTTCACGTACACGATCGGCTCCGCGTGGGGCGTGACGGCATACCGCCCCGCGCTGTTCGCGACCACCGAGCCTTTCCTGATCCTGTTCTTCCTGATGTACGTCGGCATCGCGCTGCTGTACGCGGTGAAACGCGAGCTGGCGCTGCGCCACTACGTGGACGGCACGCTCGTGTTCGGCACCCCGATCGTCGCCACGGCGTTGCAGGCATCGCTCGTGAAGGGCATGCCGTTCGGGCTCGCGTGGAGCGCGGTCGCGCTGTCGGCGTTCTACGTCGCGGTCGCCGCATGGCTCGCGCGGCGCCGCGATCGTCTCGCGCTGCTGTTCGAGGCGATGCTCGCGCTGGCGGTGATCTTCGCGACGCTCGCGGTACCGCTCGCATTTTCGGGCCCGACGACGAGTGCCGCGTGGGCGATCGAAGGCGCGGCGATCGTGTGGGTCGGCGTGCGCGAGAAACGCCTTGCGCCGTTCGGCTTCGGCCTGCTGATGCAGATCGCCGCGGCCGGCGCATTCTTCACGAGCCTGCTCGGGCCGACCGACACGAACGCGCTTCCGGTGCTCAACAGCCCGTACATCGCAATGCTGCTGATCGCGCTCGCAGGGCTGTTCACGGGCTGGTGGCTGCACGGGCGCGACGAGGCGCGTGCGTGGCACGCATGGATGCCGGACGTCGGCGCGGCGGCCGCGGCCTGGGGGCTGCTGTGGTGGCTGAGCAGCGGGTTGCACGAGATCCTCGTCTATGCGAGCCGCCACGTCGATCTGCATGCGGACCGCTTCGTCGTCGACGCGACCGCGCTGTTCGCAGCCGGCACCGCATGGCTTGCACATATCGCGCGCCGCAAGCTCGCCTGGCCGATCGCCGAATGGCCCGCACTCGCGCTGACGCCCGTGCTCGCGCTGCTCGCACTGCGCGCGTTCGATGCGCATGAGGCGCCACTGTCGGGCATGGGCGCGTTCGCGTGGCCGATCGCCGTCGTCGCTTGCTATGCGCTGCTGCTGCGTCAGTCGCGCGGCACGGTGGCGGCTAGTTCGGCCACAGGTGCGACGGGCGCGACGGGCACGTCGGCCGTGGCGGTCACCCCCACGCCGGTGATCGCGCCGCTGCACACGCTGATGTTCTGGACGTTGTGCGGGCTGTTCTCGCTCGAAGGCTTCTGGCGCCTGCGCGCGTTCGTGCCCGAAGGCGCGTGGAGCTGGAGCGCGTGGGCCTACGGCTTCGGCGCGCTGCTTCTGCTGGTTTCGGGCCCCGGCTCCCGCCTGCGCTGGCCCGTCGCCGCGTTCCCGCGTGCGTATCAGGTGTGGGGCGCCGCGCCGCTCGCCGCGCTGCTGTGGCTGTGGAGCATCGCCAGCGTGACGAGCGACGGCGATGCGTCGCCGCTGTTCTGGCTGCCGCTGCTCAATCCGCTCGACGTCGCGCAACTGCTGATCTTCGTCGCGTTCGCCACCTGGCTGCGCCGCCTGAAGACGCTCGGTGTCGGCTGGCATCCACTCGCGGCCGACCTGGCGGCGCTCGCGACCGTGTTCCTGTGGTTCAACGCGCTGCTGCTGCGCACGCTGCATCACCGTTTCCACCTTGCCTACGACATCGACGCCGTGCTGTCGTCGTTCGGCATCCAGCAGGTGTTCATGGTCGGCTGGAGCCTGTTCGCGTTCGCCGGCATGTGGCTGACGCGCCGCGACGGCATCGCGCGCGTATGCGCGCTCGCGTCCTTGCCGCTGATCGTCGTGATGTGGGTCTGGACCTTCTACGCGAACTTCACGCAGGACGGCGGCAGCTGGGCGCGCGTCCCGCTGCTCAATCCGCTCGACCTCGTGCTCGTGGTGGTCTATGCGCTCGCGGCGTCGTGGTTCGTGCGCGCGCGCAAGCTCGGCTGGTCGTTCGGCAACTACCGCGTCGAGCTGCTCGGCGCGGCCGGCGCGACGGCCTTCCTGTGGCTGAACGCGATCCTGCTGCGCACGCTCCATCACTGGACCGGCGTGCCGTACGCATTCGATGCGATGGCGGAATCGACGCTCGTGCAGGCGTCGGTTTCCGTGTACTGGACGCTCTGCGCGCTCGCGACGATGATCTGGGCCACGCGCCGCGGGTTGCGTCCGCTGTGGTTCGTCGGCGCCGCGCTGCTCGCGCTCACGGTGATCAAGCTGTTCCTGTTCGACTTGTCGCACGTCACCGGCATCGAACGCATCGTGTCGTTCATCGGCATCGGCATCCTGCTGCTGTTGATCGGCTATTTCTCGCCGCTGCCGCCGAAGGCCGCGGCCCAACGGGACGATCGCCAGCCATGAAACGACTCGCAGCCCTGCTCGGCCTGAGCCTGCTGACGTCGTTCGCGGCGGCCGACGGCACGCCCGGCGCCGAACGCGTTGCCCAGCGCTTCTCGCTCGATCTCGACGGCAGCGCCGCGTATTACCAGCTCACCGTGCCGCAGGCCGTCTATGCGGCCAGCCGGCGCGACGATCTTGGCGACGTGCGCATCTTCAACGGCACCGGCGAGCCCGTGCCTTACTCGCTCGATGCGCCGACGGCGGCGGCCGTGCCGCCGTCGCGCACGCCGGTGCACTGGTTCCCGTTGCCGCCGGCGCGCGCCGACGACGGGCCTGCGCCGCTCGGCGTGTCGGTTGCGCCGGACGGCTCGCTGCGCGCGGCCGTCACCGCGCCGGCCCGCGCGAAGCATGCGGCCGATCTCGTCGACTTGTCGCACGCGGACGGCGAGGTCGACGCACTGCTCGTGCACGTGAGCGACGACAGCTACCAGGGGCGTGTCGCGGTCGCGGCGAGCGACGATCTGCGCAGTTGGCGCTCGCTCGGCAGCACGCAACTGCTGAAGGTGGGGCGCGGCGGCGACATGTTGATGCAGGAACGCATCGCGCTCGAAGGCACGGGGCCGCGCTACCTGCGGCTCGACTGGCTCGACGGCGCACCCACGATCGGGTCGATCGAGATCGAAACGCAACCGCACGATGCACGCACGGCGGACAGCGCGGCCGTGCCGCGCCAATGGCGCGAAGCCGTGCACGTGCGCGCCGGCAGCGCGCCCGGCGAGTATCTGTTCGACACCGACGGCGCCTATCCGGTCGACCGCGTGCGCATCGACCTTCCACAACCTAATACGGTTGCGCGCGCAACGATACAGAGTCGCCCCGGCGCGCAGACGCCGTGGCGCGACGTTGCCGACGCGGTGCTGTTCCGGCTGCAAGGCAAGGGTGGCGAACAGCGCAACCCGCCGTTGGCGTTCGCGTCGAATCCGGATCGCGCATGGCGAATCGTCGTCGACATGCGCAACGGCGGTCTCGGCGGTGGCCAGCCTGCCGTCGCGGTCGGCTGGCATCCGGCCGCCCTGACCTTCGTCGCGCGCGGCACGCCGCCGTTCACGCTCGGCGTCGGCAATGCGTCGCTGTCGTCGTCGGCCGTGGGCCGCGATGCGCTGCTCGTCGGGATGGCGCCGGAAGTGCGGCCCGCGCGCGTCGGCGCGGCACTGCCGGTTTCGGCGGCCCCGCCGGAGCCGGCCGCCGATAAGGATGCGATCCGCCGTTACGTGCTGTGGGTGGCGTTGGTCGTTGCGGTCGGCGTGCTCGGCACGATCGCATGGCGCCTCGCGCGCGGCGGCGGCGACACGCACACACGCGACGATTGAGGCAGGCCACGCCGGCACGACGAATCAGGCCGCAGCCGCGCGCCGCGAGGCGTCGCAAGAAACATGTCGTGAAAATCACGCGAGATCGAAGCGGAACGATGGCGCGACGGCGTGCATGCTCATGGGTTCGACGCCTTCGCATCACTGACCGGATTCACCGATCGTTGCGCCCGCAAGCAGTTCGTGACGCACGCATCGGCGTCGACGCAAGCCGGCACGCGCGAAACCTTGCCCGCGATGCACGAAGCCGGCGCGAGCGCGGCCAGCTCCTCGTTGACACGCCCCGTGACGCGCTCCAGACTCGCTGATCCTCCACAGCACCGCGAGCGCCCATGGTCACCTGCTTCCTTCGCTACGTCATCGATCCGTACAAACTCGAACAGTTCGAAACCTACGGCAAGATGTGGATTCCGCTCGTCGAGCAATTCGGCGGCACGCACCACGGCTACTTCCTGCCTTCCGAAGGCGCCAGCAATATCGCGCTCGCGATGTTCTCGTTCCCGAGCCTCGCCGAATACGAGCGCTACCGCGAACGCTCGAAAACCGATCCCGCCTGCCAGGCCGCGTTCCGGTATGCGGAGGAAACGCGCTGCATCGTCAGCTACGAGCGCAGCTTTTTCCGGCCGGTGTTCGCGTAACGCCGCATCACGCCCGCGCGTCGCCCCGCTTTCCGGCGCCGGACGAAAAAAAGCCCCGCCTGCATCCGCGTGGCGGGGCCAACCCATGTCAGTAGAGACATCATGGAGGAGACGGGCCCATCTTATCGAGCGCGGCACGCCGTCCCAACCAAGCATTTCTGCTATCGATCTGCGTCGCCGCGCGCACGCTCGACCCGTGTGCATGGCATATCGATAGAACGAAAAGTCGTTTTCAGAGTGGCGGCGGGGTCGTTACCATCTGGTTTTAAGCCTGTGCTTAGCCGGGCAAGCCATCCCCAAGGAGCGCCCCTTGACTGCATTCGATCAACACCGCCGCCCGTTCGTGGTCGGCATCGGCGGGACCACCCGAGCCGCGTCGTCGACCGAACGCGCGCTGTCGTTCGCGCTGCGCGGCGCGCAGGCCGCCGGCGCACGCACGCGACTGTTCGACGGCCCGTTCCTGCATACGCTGCCGCACTACGCCCCCGAACACAAGACGCTGACCGAGGCGCAGCGAGAGCTGATCGACACCGTGCGCGAAGCCGACGCGATCATCATCGCGACGCCCGGCTATCACGGCGGCGTGTCCGGCCTCGTGAAGAACGCGCTCGATACGCTCGAGGAACTGCGCGCCGACGAGCGCCCGTACCTCGACGGCCGCGCGGTCGGCCTGATCGTCACGGCCTACGGCTGGCAGGCCGCCGGCACCGTGCTGACGTCGCTGCGGTCGATCGTCCACGCGCTGCGCGGCTGGCCGACCCCGTTCGGCGCCACCGTGAACACGCTCGAAACGCGCTTCGACAGCGCCGACAGCTGCTCGGATCCGAAGGTCGTCGCACAGCTCGAGACCGTTGGCTCGCAGGCAGCCGAATTCGCGCTCGCGTTCGCGTCGCATCGCGCGGCCACGCATGCCGCATCGGTCGACGCGCTCGCGCCCGTGCTGAAGATCGCCAACCACTAACCCCAGCCTCCCCGCCGCCCGCGCCCGGCCGACGACGTTCGCCGCGCGCGGGCGCGCGTGTCCGACGGTGCGGTGCGCATCGCGCCATCGCCGCCTGCTTCATGCCGTCTCCCCGCGCCGATAACGATCCTGCCCGCCACGTGATTTGCATTGGCCGAAAGATTGGTTCACGCGCGCCGCGGGTTTTCGTACGCTGAAAGCCCGAACCTTCCATGCGCACGCCATGAACCGCACGATCCGCTACAAGGGCTACGAAGTCGCCCCCGCTGCCGCCCGGCTGCCGAACGGGCTGTTCGCCGCGAACCTGACGATCGAGAAGGCAAGCGGCGGTCCGTCGCCGCGCGCCGTGTCGTTCGACGCGATCGACTTCTTCTTCGAAGAGGAGCACGCGCTCGCGTATGCGTCCCGCTGGGGACGCCTCTGGATCGACACGCAGGCCTGAGCGCAGCGCACGGCAGCGCGGGCCGGCTCGAAAATACGCGATTACGAAAGCTATGCAAGAATCTTTCGACTCGTAATCGCATAACAACAGCCATGTCCGACACGCTGCAGGAAGACCACGCAGCGGCAGATCACGCCATGCGCAACTGGACCTTCGAGCTTCAGGGTCCGGTCAGGATCGGTTCCGATGCGCACAGGCAGATGTTCTGCCGCATGCTGCTCGATACACACAACCCGTACAAACCGGCCGTCATCGACTGGCCGCCGCTCAAGCCCGACGAACTCAAGCGGCTCACGTCGCTGCCGATCTGGGACATCGCCGTGCAGACCGAAGGCCGCGCGTCGATCCGCGTCGCCACCTTCGCGGCGACCGTCGGCGATCCGCTGTTGCGCCGGGCGCTCGAGATGGACGGCGCCGAGGAGGCCCGGCACAAGGTCGTGCTGTCGAAGCTGGTGCGGGCATACGGCATCGCGCTCGCCCCCGAGCCGCCCTATCCGGCGCCGAACGACCCCGAGTGGTCGTGGATGGTGACCGGCTTCAGCGAGTGCATCGACAGCTTCTTCGCGTTCGGCCTGTTCCGCTCCGCGCAGCGCTCCGGCTATTTCCCGCCCGAACTCGTCGACACCTTCGAACCCGTGATCCAGGAGGAAGGCCGGCACATCCTGTTCTTCGTGAACTGGTATGCGTGGTACTGGCGGAGTTTGCCGTGGTGGCGCCGGCCGTGGTTCTTCGCACGGGTCGCGGCCGTGTGGGCGTTCCTGATCCGGGAACGCATCGGTATCGCGCGCGGGATCGACGCGGACGGCGTCGCGCACGACGCGAACTTTCCGGCGACGAGCACCGCCGACATCGGCGATGCACTCAACCCGCGCGAACTGATCGAACTGTGCCTCAGCGAGAACGACCGCCGGATGGCCGGGTACGACAAACGGCTGCTGCGCCCGATGTTCGTGCCGCGCATGGCGCGCCTCGCGCTGCGATTCCTGAAGAAATAAGGCCGCGGCCGCAGGTGGCGGGCGGCGTCTTGTCCGGGACGATATACTGCGTCGCCCGGACCGGGCGGCGCAACCTCGACGTGCGGCCACGACCGTGATCCGCACGGCGACATCCCCTTTCGGACGAAAACGGGCAACCCGCCAGCTCGTGTCTCTCGATTCGCGCGCGGCGTCATGTCAGCCAGCGCGCACCCATCCACGCGAAAGCGCTCGTCCGACGCGCTTGCGCGTCGTCTTTCCTCCCGCCGCATGCCCATCCTGGCCAGCAGGGTCGAGTGACCGTGGCTCAAATCTGACGTTTCCTGCTCGCTGCTCCCGGCGTCCGCAACTTGGGCGCCTCCGACCGTCGTCGTGGACGATCCGGCTCGTCGTCCAATTCGCCTCCGAACCCATCACATGAAATTCGTCAATAGAGCAGATTCCAAACAGGAATCCCAATAGTCGGGTCAATGCGCCTGTAGCACTTTTTTACAACTTTGTGACGCTGGCCACCGGGGAAGGCCCGCCCCACGGGCCAGCACGGCCGGCGAAATGCGCAAACCAGCATAGCCGAACAACCCTTTCTTCATGCTTTTTTATTTTTAAGAAAACCCGGCAAATGCAATTGAAAATCCGCTTTAAATCTCAAATTAACAAATTAACAAGGTCGTTCGATCGATCCGAGCTAGCGTCCCACCAAACATTACAATGCAGAAAGGCTAACGTTTGCCGCAAACGTTTGCCTTTTCATTTGTCTTACTTTTCGTGACATCCAATGTGCGGTGCGGCACACAACAAACACGCATTGCGTTGATTTTTATAGATTTTTTTAGCATCCGCCGCACCCAGCGGCGCCCTTCACTCGACATTTCACTTATTTTCAAATCTCTTACAGTCGAATGCATCAAAACGCGATGCATTAACCATCTTTTAACTTTACGAACGCTCCATTTATCACTGTTTGTCAATCTCAAAATAGCACCTCAAATAAACTCCGCCCATCAATTTTGAGATTCGCGCGAACGCACGGCAGATTCATCTAACGAAAGAGACCGGTGTGTGGCGTGCTTATTTGGAGGTAGTAGGACATGAACCGCACATACCGCTCGATCTGGAACGAAGCCCTCGGCGCCTGGGTCGCTGCATCCGAACATGATTCGGCACGGGGCAAGCCGAACAAATCCGCTGTCGTGGTCGCGGCCGCCGCCGTGCTCGCACTGGGCCTCCCCGCGCTCGCGGAGGCCAACACGCTCAACACGCAGCAGACCTGTTTCACGGGAAGCAGCGGCGCGGTCGGCCGCGTGAACCCGGGCGGCACGTCGAATCAGGCAGGGGACGGTTCGGGCACCTATTCGGTCGTCGCAGGCTGTAACTCCAACGGCAACCTTTTCACCGGCGTCACGGTATACGGCTCGTTTGCGCAAGCGACTGGCAACGGCGCCGTCGCGACCGGCATGCAATCCTCCGCAGCCCTGTGGGGTGTGGCGACAGGTCTCGAAACGACCGCCAGCGGCACCGGCTCCACCGCGCTCGGCTTCGGCTCGACCGCAAACGCGCTGAACTCGGTCGCAATCGGCGGCGCGGGCGGCAACGGCACGACGCCGCTGTCGCAGGCAAACTCGACCATCGCATCCGGTGCGGGTTCGATCGCGATCGGCAGCAACGCAACCAAGGGCGCGCAATCGGCCGCATCGGACGGCATCGCGATCGGCGGACAATCGTCCGTCGGATCGACCGCCACGTCGGGTATCGCCGTCGGTCGTGGCTCGACTGTCAATGGCGCCTTCGGTACCGCGATCGGTGATGGCGCCGTCTCCAGCGCCACCAACGCCCAGGCTTTCGGCACCAACGCCAACGCCAGCGTGGCGGGTTCGGTCGCACTCGGTTCCAATGCCGTCACGAACGGCACCGCGAGCACGGCGACCGGCGGCACGGGTTCCGTCAGCAGCACGACGATCGGCAGCCAGACGTTCGGCACCTACGCCGGCGCGAGTTCCGCCGCCGGCGTGGTCAGCGTCGGCGCGGCCGGGGCCGAGCGGCGCATTCAGAACGTCGCCGCGGGCCTGGTCAGCGCGACCAGCACGGACGCGATCAACGGCAGCCAGCTTTATGCGGTCGCCAGTACGACGACGTCGAGCATTGCCAGCCTGTCCACGTCGACTTCGACGGGGATCAGCTCGCTGTCGACCGGGCTGAGCTCGACCAATAGTTCGGTGGCTTCGCTGTCGACTTCGACGTCGACGGGTCTGTCGTCGGCGAATAGCTCGATCTCGTCGCTCTCGACCTCGACCTCGACGGGTATCAATTCGCTGTCCACGGGCCTCAGCTCGACCAACAGCTCGGTGGCTTCGCTGTCCACCTCGACCTCGACCGGCATCAACTCGTTGTCGACCGGCCTGAGCTCGACCAACAGCTCGGTGACCTCGCTGTCGACCTCCACGTCGACGGGTCTGTCGTCGGCGAATAGCTCGATCAGCTCGCTGTCCACGTCGACCTCGACGGGCATCAACTCGCTGTCCACGGGTCTCAGCTCGACCAATAGTTCGGTGGCTTCGCTGTCCACCTCGACCTCGACCGGCATCAATTCGCTGTCCACCGGCCTCAGCTCGACCAATAGCTCGGTCGCCTCGCTCTCGACTTCCACGTCGACCGGTCTGTCGTCGGCGAACAGCTCGATCAGCTCGCTGTCCACGTCGACCTCGACGGGCATCAACTCGCTGTCGACGGGGCTCAGCTCGACCAACAGCTCGGTCGCCTCGCTCTCGACTTCCACGTCGACCGGTCTCTCGTCGGCGAATAGCTCGATCAGCTCGCTGTCCACCTCGACTTCGACCGGTATCAACTCGCTGTCGACCGGCCTCAGCTCGACCAATAGCTCGGTCGCTTCGCTGTCGACTTCCACGTCGACGGGTCTGTCGTCGGCGAACAGCTCGATTTCGTCGCTCTCGACGTCGACCTCGACCGGCATCAGCTCGCTGTCCACCTCGACCTCGACGGGCATCAACTCGCTGTCGACCGGCCTCAGCTCGACCAACAGCTCGGTGGCTTCGCTGTCGACGTCCACGTCGACCGGTCTGTCGTCGGCGAACAGCTCGATCAGCTCGCTGTCCACTTCGACCTCGACGGGTATCAACTCGTTGTCGACCGGCCTCAGCTCGACCAACAGCTCGGTCGCTTCGCTGTCGACCTCCACGTCGACGGGTATCAGCTCGCTGTCCACCGGCCTCAGCACGGTCACGACCAAGACCGACAATCTCGGCAACAGCACCGCCGCAGCAGC